>CAYJPK010000045.1:0-8848 GCA_964372035.1 uncultured Desulfovibrionaceae bacterium
TTAGGAATAAACTCTATCCCGATTTGCAAGTCATAGGTAAAAAAATCCTTGATTTTAATAATAAAAATGCAAGAAAAGAACGTTTCATGTTCGTATTTCTTGCATTTTTATTATTATCTTTTAACTATTAAATTATTTTTCTCTGAAAGCTCGTCGACTAGCCTTAAATAATGGCTTTAATAAATAGTCAAGAATAGTTTTTTTACCTGTAATAATGTCAACTTCTGCTGTCATACCTGGAAGAATTGGTAAAATCTCACCATCATGGCTAATTCCTTTAGCAGTTGTACGGACTTTAACTTGATAAAAAATTTCACCTTGCTGACCTTCTAAGGTATCAGCACTAATTTGCTCTACTTGTGCTTCTACTCCACCATAAACTGAAAAATCATAGGCAGTTAGACGAACAATGGCTTTTTGTCCAGGGTATAAAAAAGCTATGTCAGCTGGGCTAAACTTAGCTTCTATAATGAGAGAATCATCTAATGGCACAATTTCAATTACTGTAGCACCAGGTGCAACCACTCCACCAATTGTATTTGCGTGAATTGTTTTGACGATACCACGAACAGGTGAGCGCATTTCTGTCCGCTTAACTCTATCATCACCAGCACTAAGCAACTCCTTTAAAGACAAGAGTTGAATTTGCTCTTCATTAAGAGCATTTCTAAACTTTGCTTCAAACTCAACTTGGTGCAAATTAAGACGTTCCTTAGCTTCTTTTACAGCGGATTCAAGCCGTGGAATTGAGTGTTCTAATACAGCTAATTCAGCTTTTAAGTTTTGAACTTTTTGCTCTAAATCTAAAAATTGTAATTCAGAATAGGCTTTTGCTCGTAGGGCAGGAATAGCCAAATTTCTTTGTTTTTCTGCCAACTTAAGACTAGCTTGAATTTGTTTTCTATGCTCTACTTTTTCAGCAGCTTCACGTTCTTTAGTTTCAAGTTGAAGCGCTAAAACATCTCGCTCGGCCTTGCTTTTTGCCCGTTCTGAAAGCAAAATATCATTTTGACGTTTGACTAATTCAGCAAATTCAACGATCTCAGCCCTATATTTTGGTTCATCACCAGCAATCAGAGCTTCATACATAATAATACTTGCTTCATGCTCAAGGCTACGAATCAAAGCTTCACGGTAATGACTGCCGGCGAGTTCGTTGTCAATTCGCATTACAATGTCATCTTTTTCTACAGTTTGACCTTCTTGAACAATCAAGTCCTGAACAATTCCACCCTCAAGATTTTGAATTAATTGAACTCGTTGCGAAGGCACCACTTGACCTTGACCACGCACCATTTCGTCTATTTCAAACAAGTAAGCCCAAATCAAAAACAAAATAATACCTAGAGCTGTCAGCCAAACCAAAACAACAGATTTAGTATTAATTTCTACATCGTGATCGCTTGGTTTATAGCCAAGATTTAGCACTTTTTTAATAAAACTTATCATGCGCCTTTCACCGCCTCTTGCCGTGGGCCTGACCATATCAATTTACCTTTTTCTAGCGCAATAACATCATTCACTAAGCGTAAAATTGTAGCCTTATGTGTGAAAATCATTAGGGTTTTATCTGCTACAAATGGAGTTAAACGCTCAACAAGTCGAAGCTCAGAAGCATTATCAATATGCGCTACTGGCTCATCTAATATTATAGTATGAGGATTGCCAAGAAGAGCTCTAGCTAAAGCAATACATTGACCTTGACCAACTGAAAGACCTCTGCCTTGCTCACCAATCGGCATATCAAGCCCTAGAGGATGCTCATTTGCATAGTCCATAACACCTGCAATAGTCGCAACTTTGATAATTTCTTCCTCTGGGCAAACTCCCTCATGAGGCCAAGATAGAGCAATATTATGGCGCAAAGTTCCACGAAACAAATGAATTTGCTGTGGCATAAATCCTATACCACGGCGAACTGCCTGCATCGGTGCATTAGCGGAGTTTAAATTCCCATACATTACACGCCCTTGAGTTGGTAAGTATAGACCTGCGCATAATCTTGCAAAAGAGGATTTACCAGAGCCAGAAGCACCTACAATTCCAAGCTTTGCAAAAGAATTAATTGTTATATTAATGTCTTTTAGGGCTGTAACTTGAGCCCCTTGAGAAGGATAAGTAAAGCTTACATTTTCAAAACTAATCGGTACTGATTTAGCTGTAATTTTTGGAACTAGCTCCTGATCACTTTCAGATAAGTCACTTGCAACTTGGTTTTCATTTGGCAGATTAATCAAAACATCTAATTCTTTCAGCGCCATACCCATTTTTTGATAGTTCACTAAAATATGTACGATATTTGTCATAGGGTTTGCGCATCTACCAAGAATAATCATACAAGCAATCAATGCTCCCATGCTCATAAATCCTTCTGAAATACGATAAACACCTAAAACAACAATAGAAACACTTGCAATAACATTAAAGAACATAATGACACTAATATGAATACTAGATAACCTACGAGATTTTATATTAGCCTCAGCTCCATTTGAAATCACCTTGTGCCAATATCCCTCGAGGTGACGTTGCATATTACTAACTCGCACAGTTTCAAGTCCATTCACAAGCTCTGTCAAAAAAGAATTTTTATGTGCACTTGATACCATTTGCTCTTGATTTGCACGCTTAAATAAAGATTGCAAACTAGCTGAAAATAAAAACATAAGTGGTATTGTTACAACAGCAACAAAGCCTAATGGCCCGCCCAAATAAAATATTAATGCTATGAAAAGCATAGTAAATGGCAAGTCAACAATAGCTAAAATGGTGTTTGAGCTTAAAAATTCACGAACGTGCTCAAGCTCGCGCACTCTTGCCATAATAGCACCTACTGTGCTTGTACTATTATTTTTATGAAGTTCATCAAGCCTTACGCTAGACAAGGTGTTAAATAAAATATCTTGCAATTTTACATCAGCATTTCTTCCAACAATATCAACAAAATAAGTACGCACAATACGAAGTGTAAGGTCAATTAAGGTGGCTAAGACAATACCAATTGTTAAAACCCAAAGGCTTTCAAAAGCATTATTTGGAACAATACGGTCATAGACATTCATAACAAATAAAGGCATGGCTAAGCTCAAAATATTAACAATAATTGAAGCAACTAGCACATGCCAATAAAGCGGGGCGTATTTTAGTAGTACGCCCCAAAACCAATGTTTAGAAATTTGCATTATTTAGTTAGTGTTGAACCTGAAAGTGCCTCAGATTCATCAAGAGTTGAGGTTTGAAAATAATTGAATTTTGAATTTTCTTTGGTTGTTGTGGTAATTTCAAGTTCAGATTGATTAATACCAAGTTCATTTAAAAGTTCACCACTAATACCTAAAATTCTATAAGAACCTAATACAGAATCAGTTTTTGTCACTTCACGCTCAACAGCACTAAAGTAATATTCGCCCTCAGCATCTAACACTGAAAGTAAATCTTTTTGACCAACTTGAAACTGTTTATTAAAGTTATCACGTGCCTTTTTAGCTGATTTTGCAGCAGCACTATAATTTAAACTTTGATTTTTAGAGCTTTTAGTGAATGAGAAAGCGGTGCGAAGTTCTTCATTAACTTCGTCCATTGTTGCATATAAATCTTGACGAAGTTCACGAACTTTCGCTGCTTTTGATTTATAATTTGCACTATCTCTTCCACCACTATAAATTTCCCAACGCATATTAAGCATCGCAGACCAAGTCCATTGATAGTTTGTACCGTCATTATAATCAACATCTGTATAGCTTGGACCAGCATCAAGGCTTAAACGTGGTGCAAAATTAGAGCCGGCATAATCTTTTTCAGCTAATGCAGAGCGAATTGCTGCAAGTGACGCTTGAATACGTGTATTTTTGTTTACGCTAACATTGCGCGCTTCATCTTCATTTGTATAAACATGCTTTGGAAGTACAACTGGAGCTAAATTTTTTGGTACAAATTGACCTGTAATTTTTGTGTATGCAAAAAGAGCTGCTTCTAAGCCTTGGGTATGTAAATCTAAGCTAGCTTGAGCACGAGCAACACGCCCTTTAACTAAGTCAACATCACCAACACTTGATAAGCCTTGACGTTGTCTTGTTGCAATTAAATTTAAGATTTTTTTATTTTCAGCGACATTTTGCTTTGAAAGTTCAACAAGTTCACGGCGACGAAGTACATCTGCATGAGCAGAAATAGCTGAGTAAGCCAGTGAATTTGCGCTATCCATGAGTTGCCATGCTCTGTAATTTAAATCTTCTTTACGAGCACGAACAGAAGCTGAAGTTGCACCACCCTGCCATAAAGTTTGGCTAATATTTAAGCCAACATTACCAGTTAAAGCGACTTCTTGGTCAGCACCTGCAGCACGAGTTGAAACATTATCATCTTGTATAACACCAGCGCCTGCCCAAATACCAATAGTTGGATAGTATCCAGCTTTTGCTGCTCTTACATCATGCACTGCTCCTTGGCGACTTTCTTGAGCTGATTTAAGGTTTGGACTGTAGCTAAAAGCATAACGTAAAGTATCTTCAACAGTTACAGCACTATCTTTCGCCACAACAGACTGAGCAAAAAATAAGCTCAGACATAAGGACATAGAAAGAAACATTTTTGCTTTATTCATGTGTACCACCAATATTAAATTTTATATATCTAAAAAAGTAAAGACCAAAACAATAAACAACAATATACGTAATAATAATACTCTTTTTTTACAACTAATGCAAGGCAAAAAAACAATTTTTTTAACTAACTATAAGTTATTGCTATTACAGAAAAAAAAACATAAAGACAGGGCAAAAACTTTTTTTTAGTCCTTAAGCACAGTTTTTATTAACTTTTTTCATAAAATTTAACTAACTATTTTAAATCTTAGTTATTTATTACTTTTTTCTATTTTTTATATCGCAAGTATCAAAAAGAAAAGCCAAAAACATGACACAGTAGAATCTAACGGTAAAATAAAAAACAAGAAATAAAAATGTATTTTTCGAACTATTGCTAAGTAAAAAAATAAATGTTATTTTAATTAAAATTATATGAAGTAATAATTATGCAAAAAATTTTCGGTGTTTATGAAATTACAGAGAAAATCAAATATGCCATAGAGCAGAATTTTACTTACATCTGGGTCAAAGGTGAAATAAGTAATATTAGTCGTCCAAGCTCTGGGCATCTTTATTTTCAATTAAAAGACAAAGACGCTATCTTGCCATGTGTGTGGTTTAAAGGTAGACAAATCCAAAAATTCAACCCACTTACAGGTGAAGTGCTTGAGGCTGCACAAGCTGATTTGGCAAATAAGCTTGAAAATGGAATTGAAATCATTTGCTCTGGTCAAGTTTCTCTTTATCAACAATCTGGTAGCTATCAGTTGATAGTAGATCAGGTAGAAAATACAGGCGATGGACTTTTACATCAAGAATTAGAAAAGCTCAAAGCAAAGCTTTATACCCTCGGTTACTTTAGTCATGAACGCAAAAGGAAACTAGAGCGACATCCTACTAAAATTGCTTTAATCACAAGTGCCGAATCGGCGGCTTTACAAGATTTTTTGCGTATTGCAAATAATCGTGGCTTTGGTGCAAAAATAAAACTTTATCCTGTGCAGGTTCAAGGTCTTGAAGCTCCTAATCAAATAATTCGTGCTATTGAAATGGCAAATAGTGACTTATGGGAAGATGGCGAACATGCTCAAATAATTGCAATCATTCGTGGTGGTGGCTCTAAAAACGACTTACATGCCTTTAACGATGAAGGATTAGCAAAAAGTATTTTCACTTCACAAATACCTGTAATAACAGGAATTGGACATGAAATAGACACTTCTATTGCTGACTTGGTAGCCGATGTTAAAGCTGCAACTCCAAGCCATGTTGCCCAAATAATTTGGCTTGAGCGTGATAGGTATGTCCAGCATATTGATGAATTAGAATTAAAGCTAGCTAAATTAATTAATACTAAAGTTAGCCACTTAAACGAGAAGCTTAATCATATTAATTCTGCCCTTAGCTGGTTATCACCTGTTGAGCGTTTAAAACGAATGACAGAAAGTCTTGATTTTTGGACATCAAGCTTACAAAACAGAATGAACTTTTTTATGGACGCAAACCGTACAAGGCTTGATTGGGTCGACGAAAATCTAGAGAATTATATTGTAGATGCAATTAAGGATAGGCAATATAAACTGCAACAATCCAGCGTAAATTTACAATACAATTTCAAGCAAGTCTTGAGCGCTAAAGAAAAAAAACTACTTGAGCTTGAGTATAAACTGGAAAATTATAATCCACTTTCGCCACTAGAACGTGGCTATGCTCTTATTCGTGATGGCAAAAATAATTTTTTAAAAAGCGTAAATGATGCAAAAAATGGCGAAAAATTAAAACTTGTTATGCATGATGGTGCAATTGAAACAACCGTTAATAATATTATATCAAAAAATGGACTTGAAGATTAGATTATGAAACTTAAAATTTTTATATTATTCATATTTTGTGTTATTTTTGCTACTAGTAGCTTTGCTACGTCAATTAAAACACCAAAAACAGTTGGACAAGGTAATGCCTTTAAGGTGCAGATTTTGAATAGTAACAGCGATAATGTCATTATATCTTGGCTAGATAAAGAATTTTACTGCAAGCTATCTCTCAATAAAGAAATGAGCTTTGCAGGTGAAGTTTATTTGCCAATGCCTATTGATGCAGACAAAAGCTACACTTTAAAAGTCACGGATAATCATGGATTTAATTATTCACAAGCGATTAAAGCCAAAAAAACTAATTGGCAAAAACAAGAATTAACTGTTGATAAAAAATATGTAACTCCTCCAAGTGATGTTCAAAATCGCATTGCTAGTGATAGAACTAGAGTCCAAAATGCACTTAGAAGCTTAAGCCCTAGCTATTATGATAGTGAGAAAATAATACGTCCTGTTAACGGTAGCGTTAGCAGTAAGTTTGGAGGCTTGCGTGTATTTAATGGACAGCCTCGCTCACAGCATCGTGGCGTTGATTTGCGTGGTGCTACAGGCACAAAAATAAAGGCTATGAAGGGTGGAAAAGTTCTTTTAGCTGATGATTTATACTACGCTGGAAATGCTGTATATATTGATCACGGGCTTGGGCTTATCAGCTTTTATTGCCACATGAACAAAATTTATGTAAAGCCTGAACAAATTGTTGAAGCAGGCGAGATTATAGGAGAAGTTGGACAAACAGGAAGGGTTACCGGACCTCATTTACACCTTGGAGTTTATATTTTTGGCAATGCCGTTTCACCGCTTAACTTTATGAGAACTTACAATGGCCGCTGATGAAAAATATGTAATAAAGATTTTTTCAGCGCCAAGCTCAATAGAAAAAAGTAAAAAAACTTATTTCCAATACGAATAGTAAGGATTTGCCTCTTTTAAGTCCTCAAGAGGAATCTCAAGTGTTTGAATTCCTGATGCATACGGCGCAACCTGATAAGCTTGAAAAAATAATTTAATCCCATCTTTGGTAGGTACAAAGCTTGAAAAATTTTCCGCAACAGGCTCTGTTCCGTCCATAAGCATTTCTTTATTGTAAAGATCTATTTGCTCTGGAAGCCTTTGCCTTGATATTTCAGACATAAGCTCAATGGCTTTCTGTCTATTTTTAAACATAGCTAATGGCTCGATTTTATTAGTAGTTTTGTAGTCATAAATTGAAGTCAAAATCGTGGTTAAACCATGCGCACCGCCAGTAAAAACATACACTTCCCAAACAAGTGAATAAGTAAGTCCATTAATTAAATTAGGCGTACAATTAGCAATTAACTCACTTGCTATGCTGGCATCACTATCTTGTAATGAGCTAATAAAGTTTTCAACTATTTGTTTTCGTTGTAGTTTTATATCTTCATTAATATTAAACTTTTGGCTAATCGGAATTACAAAATCGATTTTAACATTATCTTTATCAAAAAAAAGTCTATCCTCAGTGCTTGCTGCATTGGCAAGAGAGGAAAAAAGTAAAATCAAGATACAAAACAAAAGCTTTTTCATTATCTCATCTCGCTAAGTTCTTGAATTTGCGATAAAGTATCCTCATATTCTGCCAAATGCGCAGGACTTGCAAGACGAACAGCATCTTTTGCTAGCTTTTCAGCTTCCTCAAGATTTCCTTGACGGGTATAGAGTAACCATGCAAGATTATTATATAAGGCTGGACTATCTAAAATATGTTGAATAGCAATACGATAGTGCTTTTCAGCTTCTTCTAGCCTATTTAATTGAAAGTATAAATTAGCCACGTAAAAATCACCATAAGGACTTAGAACTGCTGCAATTTTGTATTCTTCAATCGCAGCTTCCCACTCACCATTTTGCTCATGATTTAAACCGTCTGTAAGGTGCTGTTCATAATTTAAAACAGGCGCTATATCATTTTCTGCGCTAAGCTCATGTTTTTTAGCACAGGCAAAAGCAAAGCACATACATAGGCATAGCATTAATAGCTTTAAATAATTGGACATTTTTACCTCATAATTAATATTAATTGGCATTATATAACTATTTTTAAAATTGAGCAAGTATAAATACTAGCCTGAAAAAGTCATTTTCAATGTCTTTTTCAAAAGGCACGCTCACTCCAAACACTCTTACGGGACGCTAGAATTAAATTCTAGCTTGGTTTGCGTGGTGCACAAATTTTTGCCTCTGCAAAAATCTCTGTTAGACGATGATTAAATCCTAATATGTTGATTTATCTTTTTTATTATCAAAGAACCTTACTATAACTGGCTAATATATTATTATTCTCGCCTAAATACCAAGCCATGAAAAGTCATTTTTTATAGTAATATTTTTTTGATAAAATATATAAAATACTATTGACATATCAAG
>CAYJPK010000045.1:8948-16571 GCA_964372035.1 uncultured Desulfovibrionaceae bacterium
TTTTTATAGTAATATTTTTTTGATAAAATATATAAAATACTATTGACATATCAAGGGGCATGTGATTTAATTGTATCAAATATCAAATCACATCAATTCTTGGAGATTGAGATGGAAACAAAAAAACGTGTGATAGTTACAGGTTCTACTGGCAACCTCGGCAAAAAAGCTGTCGATGCTTTACGCAAAGAAGAGGATTTAGAAGTTATCTGTATTGGTAGAAATGGAGCTAAAGACCCTGAGGTTATTACTGCTGATCTAAATACTTACGATGAATCTTGGGCAAAATACTTCATTGGTGCTGATGCTGTTTTACATTTAGCAGCTGATCCAAAGCCAATTGCAACATGGGAGTCAGTCAAACTTCTCAACGTCCAAATGGCATTTCAAGTTTATCGTGCCGCAGAAGAAGGAAAGGTTAGAAGGTTTGTTTTTGCAAGTTCTAACTGGACACTTGGCGGCTACAGATTTTCAAAGGCTATATTAAATGAGGACTTAGCTCCTCGCCCTATTAACCCCTATGGCACAAGCAAGTTTTTTATGGAGCAATACGGACTTGACCTTGGAGCAAGGACTGGAATGTCTGTAATTAATCAACGTATTGGATATTGCCAACCTGGTGAAAATATACCAGGTTCTCACATGGCTTTTGGTGTTTGGGGTCAACAAATGTGGCTTGGCAACAAAGACTGGGAACAAGCAGTTATTAAATCAGTAAAAAGCGAAACTAGCCTTTCTGGCACTGTAAATATTATTTCTGACAATAAAGGAATGCGCTGGGATTTAAGCTCTGCACGTGATTTAATTGGCTATGTTCCACTTGAAAAACATACACCAGTACAAACTTTTAGTAACCGTTTAAAAGATTTTGGTGCAATGCTTCGTGAAAAGTTTTGCCCTCAAGCTCCTGACTCCCCAATTTTCGGTGCACGGTGGTAGTTTATGATTCTTAAATATAGTTCAAATCTTTGCAATCAGCTAGGTGAAGGCTGTATTTTTGATGCCCGTACAATGAGCTATTATTGGGTTGATATTTATGCAAAGCAAATTTTCCAGCTAAGCTTAGATAAAAAAATTACAAGCTATTTAATGCCTGATAGGGTTAGTTTTATTTTCCCTCGTAAAAAAGGTGGATTTATTGTTGGATTTACAAAAGATATTGTTATAACTGAAAATTTTAGAGATTTTAAACTTCTAGTTGAAGTTGAAAAAAATAATAGTGACACAAGGCTAAACGATGCAACAATTTCACCTAATGGCAGCTTAATTTTTGGCACTATGAATGAGCGTTCAACAATGCCTAGCGCCGCAATTTATAGCTTGAATGATAGTGGCATTGTTAAATTAATTGATAATATTACTATTAGTAATGGTATTGCTTGCAGCTCGACACATTTATATTATACAGACACTCAAGTTGGTACAATTTATAAATGTGCATATCACGGTGATATTACAAATCTTGAGAAACGTGAACTTTTTGCAAAGGTTGATATTGCCGCTGGCAAGCCTGATGGTGCATGCCTAGATTCTGAGGGTGGTTATTGGAACGCTAGAGTTTGGGGAAATTGCATTATTAGAATAGATAGTGATGGGAATTTGAGCGAATGTATAAACCTTGATATTAAAGCGCCAACTTGTGTTTGCTTTGGTGGTGAAGATTTATCAGATTTATTTATTAGTTCACTTAGTCTAAAGCATAGTGAGAGCGATTTTGAAAATTATCCTCTTACTGGTTCGGCACTTATAATTGAAGCAAATTATAGCGGCTTGCCGAGCTTTGAATATAACTTTTAACAACATAAGGTACATTAAAATGAATGCTAAATTTAAACAAAAACTACAAAATAAGGAAGCTGTTTTTGGTTTTTTCTTAAAATCCTGTGATGCTGATAACATGGAAATTATGGCTAGCCTTGGCTATGATTTTTGTGTGATAGATGCTGAACACGCAGGCTTTGCACCTCGTGAAATAAGCCACTTGCTTCGCACCGCTCAATTATTTGATTTACCATGTATAGTTAGAACTCCTGGTTTAAACCCTGGCTTTAACTTGTCAGTATTAGATAGTGGGGCATGTGGTATCCAAGTACCTAATGTTGATACAAAAGAACAAGCTATTGAAGTTATTAATTCTGCATTTTACTTACCAAAAGGTGCTCGTGGTTTTGCACCATCTACTCGTGCGGCGGGCTTTGGTTTAAAATACAAACCAGCTGAGTACGCTAAATTAGCTAATGATACTGTAATTGCAGCAATTCATTGTGAAACTAAACGAAGTGTTGAGAACTTAGATGAAATTTTACAACAAGATTTAGATGTTGTTTTTATTGGACCTATGGATTTATCACAATCTTACGGACACTTAGGTCAGCTTGATGTTCCTGTTGTAAAAGAAGCTCTTGAAGGTTCAATCAAAAAAATTCATGCTAGTGGAAAAACTGCAGGATTTTTATGTGCTCCTGATAAAGTAGATTACTATTACGATTTAGGTGTTAGATATTTCCTTTTAGGTGCAGACCAAGGCTTTATGGCAAGTGCTGGTAAAGGTGCTCTCGACAAAGCAAAAACAGCATTAAAAGGATAGTAAAATGAAAGTATTAGTTACTGAACCAATTCACGAAAAAGGCATCGAAGTTTTAAACTCTTGCGCTGAAGTTGTACGTCCGAAAAGCATTGAGAAAGCTGATTTGCTTGAAGCTATAAAAGATTGTGACGCTGTTTTAACTCGTGTTGTTAAAATTGACAAAGAATTAATGGAAAATGCACCGAAATTAAAAGCTGTTGCAAAACATGGCGTTGGTGTTGACAATATTGATCAAGTTGCGGCTACTGCAAATAAAGTAATGGTCTTAAATGCTCCATTTTCTAACTTAAATGCAGTTGCCGAACAAGCAGCGACTTTTATATTATGCCTTATGCGTGAAGTTGTTTACTTAAATAATGAGGTAAAAGCTGAAAAGTATGCAGAAGTTCGCAAGGGCGTAGTTTTAAAAGAACTTACTGATAAAAAAATAGGTCTTATAGGTTTTGGTAAGATTCCACAGCGTGTTAAAGAATTATTAACACCATTTGGCGCAAAATTCATGGTTTATGATCCATATCTTCAAAATGCTCCAAGTGATGTTGAAGTTGCAAAAAGCTTAGATGAATTATTTAGTTCTTGCTTGATTGTGTCTGTGCATACACCGCTTACAGATTCAACTGCAAACATGATTAATTCTAGCTTGTTAGATAAATGTAACGGCACATATTTAGTAAATACTTCACGTGGCGGAATTGCAGTTGAAAAAGATGTTATTGCAGCTTTAGATAGTGGCAAATTAGCAGGCTATGCAACTGACGTTTTTGAAGCAGAGCCTCCTAAAGCAGGAGATGCTTTAGTAGCTCACCCAAAAGTTATTTGCTCACCTCACTGTGCTGCTTTAACTGATAATGCTTTAGTAAATATGGCAGTTCATGCCGCTGAAGGCATTAAAGATGCTCTTTTAGGTAAAAAACCTGAGCATGTTGTAAATAAAGATGTTCTTAAAGAACTTGGATTATAATTAACATATTAACACAGCTAGAAGTGCATATCAAATGTACTTCTAGCTTAAAATTAATTCTAACTCATGTATTAAGTAAACACTTGCATTAGACTGAGTTATAATAAGGTGGTTTAGGTATTATTTTTTTAGTTTAACTGTTATTTTTTTAGGAGATTGCAATGTTTAAAAAATTATTAGCAACCTTTAGCATGTTAGCTTTCATGCTTACTTGTGGCACTGTACAAGCAAAAGAGCTTGATCTTGTTTCAAACCTTACTCAAACCTCTTTCCAAGGTAAATTAAGTCTTAATTTACTTAAGGATATTGAAACTGCAACTAATGGAAAAATTAAATTTAAATGGCATGATGCTGGTGATTTAATTCCTGTAAACATGCACTTAAACGCTGTTTCAACTGGTTCAGTACCTGCAGCTTTGACATGGCTTGGTTATTTTGGTGGTACAATTCCTTCTGCTAAATTATTTGCAGGCTTCCCATTTGCTCCAAATGCTGACAACTGGTTAACTTGGATGTTTGATGATGAAGGTTTTGATATTTTACAAGAAAGCATGGCACCATTAAACATTGTTGCTCTTCCTGTATTCTTCTTCCCTGCTGAAACAGGTGGCTTTTTCAAAAAAGAATTAAAAACTCCAGAAGATTTCAAAGGTGTTCGTTTTCGTATCGGTGGCTGGGGCGGCGACGTTGCAGCTAAACTTGGCGCTGTTGTAAACCAAATTCCAGGTAATGAATTATACTTGGCTATGGAACGTGGTCGTATTGATGGCATGGAATTCTCATCACCAATCGTTGATGAATCATGGGGCTTTCATAAAGTTGCAAGTCACTACTATTTCCCAGGTTGGCATAACACAGGTGCATGGAACCACTTGCTCTTAAACAAAAAAGTTTGGGACGGCTTAACAGATCAAGAACGTGAACAAGTATTAGTTGCTTGTCGTAGCTTCTTACTTACCTGTTTAACTGACGTAATTGCAAAACAACCTGCTGCTCTTGAAAAAATTAAATCAGAAAGCAACATTAAAGTTGAGCGTTTATCTGATGAAATCTTAGTTTCTCTTTATAAAGCATGGCAAGAAGTTCTCGCTGAAGATATGAAAAAGCATCCATCAATTAAAAAAGCTTATGAGTCATTCCAAAAGCACGTTGATATGCGTAAAGAATATGATGCATTGCAAGATATGTCTTTTGTAAACAAAATTAAATAAGAGGTAGTGAATGACAAGTCGAATCATTAAATTAATGGACAGACTTGCCGCTATTTTAGCTTTGCCGGGCAAGCTTGTATCATGGCTTGCCTTGGCAATAGTCCTACTTTCAGTGTTTTCAGTTATTGCGAACCAATTTAAGTGGCATGAGCTTATTACGTGGCAAGATCCAATCTTTTTATTTGGAACAACCTTAACCACTACTTCTATAATGGAATTACAATGGCATTGTTTTGCTGTTATGATGTTATTTGGTGGTGCTTATGCACAACAAGAAAATGTTCATGTTCGTGTTGATATTATTTATGGTAAATTAAGCGATAAGATGAAAATGCTAGTGAATTTGATTGGAGATACTTTTTTACTCGTACCATTTTGTTTTTATGTTGTTTTCTACTCTCTCGATTTAGTAAATTTTTCATTTATGACTAATGAAATGTCTAGTGAAATGGGGCTAACTCATAGATGGGTTGTAAAATCTGTATTACCTATTGGAATGGGTTTTCTTGGACTTCAAGCTATTTGTCGTATTATTTCAAGTGTGCTTCGTTTAATTACTAATGATATACCAGAAATGAAGGAGGTTAGTCATGGAGGATAGTTTACCGATTATCATGGCCGTAAGCTTATTAGTGCTTATTTTCTCTGGCTATCCAGTACCTTTTATTCTTGGTGGTATCTCAATTGCTTTTATGCATTTAAGCGATACAAACCCTATGTATTTTCAAAATATTGCTTCACGCATGATGGGAAGTTCGCAAGACTGGTTATTACTTTCTATTCCTATCTTTATTTTTATGGGAATTATGCTAGATAAATCTGGAATTGCCTTAAACCTGCTATATTCACTAGAACGACTGCTTGGTAAGATGCGTGGTGGTCTAGCTGTTGCTGTTGTAATTTTAGGTACGATTATGGCTGCAAGTACCGGTATCGTTGGAGCTTCAGTTGTTATGCTCGGTCTTATCGGACTACCTGTAATGCTTCGAGAAAAATATAATCCATGTATTGCTGCTGGTGCAGTTGCTGCATCTGGTACACTTGGAATTTTAATTCCACCAAGTATTATGTTAGTTATGTTTGGTTCGCTATTACAAATTTCAGTAGGTGATTTATTTGCTGGCGCTATTATGCCTGGCTTAGCTCTTGCTTGTCTATATGTTATTTTCTTGCTTGTAGTTGCTTATTTCTTCCCTAAAGAAATGCCACAAAGTGAGCGTGAAGAATTAAAAGAAGGCGAAAGGCTTAAAGCGTATTATACTTTATTTAAAAATTTAGTTCCACCACTTGGTCTTATCCTAACAGTATTAGGATCTGTTTTTGCTGGTATTGCAACACCAACTGAAGCTGCTTCACTTGGTGCATTAGGTGCAATATTGCTTACTATTTTTGCTGGCAAAATGAACTGGAAAACCTTAAGTGACACCATTTATGAAACAGGTAAAATCACTTCTATGGTTATGTTCGTAGCTCTTTTAGCTCCTGCATTTAGTACAATCTTTAGGCATATCGGCGGTACTGATATGATTAAAGATATGCTACTTAGTACTGATATGTCAGCTTATGGTATTTTATTTGCCATCATAGGCTTCGTATTTATTTTAGGATTTTTCTTAGAGTGGCTTGAAATTTCTTATATTTTGCTACCAATGCTATCAGGCGTTATTACCTCACTTGATTTTGGCTTTGGTGCTGACTCTGGTCAAGTATTAACTTGGTTTGCTATTATCATAGCTATCAATTTACAAACATCTTTTCTAACTCCGCCTTTTGGAATGTCACTGTTCTATATTAAGGGTATTTGCCCTCCAGGAATTTCTATGGGGCATGTTTACAAAGGGATTATTCCTTTTGTTATTTTACAATTACTTGCACTTATTTTAGTTGTGATGTTCCCATCACTTGTTATAAACATATAATTTTTTAGGAGAAATATTAATGTCTAAGTCTAACACAATTTTAAAACGCTTCGTTGGTAACTATGGCTACGAAACTGTTATGACACCAGAAAATGCACCGCTTGAATGTATGCAATTTGGTAGATTAATGGTGAAAGAAGGTACTTCTGAAAGCTTTACAAGCGAAGACCATGAGTCAGCTTTTGTTATCATGAGTGGTAAGGTTAAGGTTACAGTTGAGTATGAGGGAAAAACTGTAATTGAAGAAAGCTATGAAAGAAAATGCGTTTTCACTGAAAAACCATATGCTGTATACTTACCTCCAAAAGCAAAACTTACTGTTGTGGCAGAAACAGAAGCTGAGTTTAGAGCGTTTTTAGCTCCTGCTGAAGGCAAAAATCCACCTTTCTTCTGCAAACCTGATGATGTTGAAGAAGGAACTCCTGGTGCATTTAACTGGCGCAGAAAATATCGTTTCATCTTTGGTCCTGTGAACAGAGCGAATGGCTTAGTTACAGAAAAATTAATCGTTGGTGAGTCAGTTTCTCGCCCTGGCGGTTGGATTGGCTTCCCAGGTCATAAGCATGATGTTGAGTGTGATACTGAATACCCACTTGATGAAATTTTCTCATTTAAAGTTAAGGGTCCTAAAGGCGGATATGTTTTTGCTATGTCATATGAAATGGAACCAGAGAAATGGTCCGATGTTTACATTATTGAAGATGATAACTATGCAATGGGTATTGGCAAAGGCTTACATACTTCATTAGCAGCTCCTGGTTGTACTGAATATTTATTCTGGGGACTTGGAGGAAAAGATAAAGTGTATAAACTTACTTTTGATTCAAGATTCTCATGGATGGACGATTCAGAGTACATGGAACCACAGTTTTAATTAAATTAAATCATTCTGTAAGAAGCGAGGAGAAATCTTCGCTTCTTTTTTGTGCTTTAGAAAAGTTTTAG
>CAYJPK010000046.1:0-16562 GCA_964372035.1 uncultured Desulfovibrionaceae bacterium
CATTTATAACAGTGTATTAGAATCTTTTTAATCACCGACTAATTAAAATTCGATTTGAACTTGCTCTTCATTATCAGGGTTCATTTCAATTTGCCCGATTTTCCAAGCAGATAAATTCATAGCATTAATTCGGCTAACAACTTCATCAGCAACATTTTTATTTACAATAATCATATAACCAATACCACAGTTAAAGATTTGTAACATTTCTTGCCAGCTTAAGTTACCGCTCTTAGCTAAAAATTCAAATACCGGTGGAATATCCCATGAACCAAAATTAACTCTAGCTAAAATTTGTGAGGATAAAATACGTGGAATATTATCATAAAAACCGCCACCAGTAATATGCACCATGCCGTTAATCGCAATATCACGAAGTAAATGTTTAACAGCTTCAGCATAAATAATAGTTGGCTCAAGCAAAACTTCTTTCACTAATTTATCAGTACCAGGGAAGGTATCATCGCCTTTAAGTCCGCTTTCTGCAACGATTTTACGAGCGAGAGAATAACCATTTGAGTGAATACCAGAAGATTTAATACCAATGATAACATCATCAACTCTAATTGCTGAACCGTCAATAATTTTATTATTATCAACAATGCCTACGCAAAAACCAGCTAAATCATATTCACCATCACCATACATGCTTGGCATTTCGGCAGTCTCACCGCCAAGCAGTGCACAGCCTGCTTGCTTACAACCAACTGCAACGCCTTTAACAACGCTAGCAGCCTTGTCAACATCGAGCTTGCCTGTTGCAAAATAATCTAAGAAAAATAATGGCTTAGCACCCTGTACTAAAATATCATTAGCGCACATAGCAACTAAGTCAATACCAATAGTATCATGCATATTATATTCGCCAGCGAGTTTTAACTTAGTACCAACGCCATCAGTAGATGAAACGAGGACAGGATTTTCAATTCCTGTTAAGTCTGGGCGAAATAATCCGCCAAAGCCACCAATATCAGATACAACACCTTTAATATGTGTATCTGCAACAATATCTTTAATTTTTGATACAAAACTATTGCCAGCTTCAATATTTACACCAGACTCTGTATAAGCCTTACTTCTTGATTCAAGCATTTAAACCTCCAAACTTGACACTCTACGTAAGTTGACTATAAACTTTTATTTGCTCATGTGCAAGTACCTTAGTTCCATAAAAAAATAATTTATTACTTTTTTAGATGAGCTATACTATATAAAAATAAAAGGAGTGATTATGAAAACTAATAAATTGTTATATACTGCTATTATTGTTAATTTTTTATTTGTGTTTGCTAATGATTTATCAGCAAGCCAAGCCTTTTCAACAACTAACAATGATACCTTTCAAAATGATAATTCGCAAAATAATATTATAATTCATAATGGTGTTGACCCACAAACTAATGATAATAGGCTTACTATCATTAATCCTACTCAACCAAACGTGCAACAACAGCCTAATATTTATGTATCACCTGAAATTGTGCTACCTTATAATTCTGTTGCGCCACTGCCAAAACCTCCGCACCATATTGACCCTGCGCACCCATACCCACCTGCTTTTACAAAGCCAACTCAACCTTATCCGCCAGGTTATAGACCTCCGCAGATTTTGCCTATGCCTACAGTTCCACCGACTCCAGTTGTGCCAAGCCCTAATTCGCCCAATGTTAATAAGCCGAGCGTTAATAAGCCTGCTGGAACGAAACAACCCTTTGTTTATCAGCCCTCAAATAAATAGGAGTTAAAAATGTATAAAGATGAAAATGACGTACTGCTCGAAGAAAATCCCTTTTTAAAGCTTAATAAAAGTAATTTTAAGTCTAAGGAAGCTAAAAAAAATATAAAAAAAACTCCTACTAAAATTATAAATAATAACAGCGATGATGAGAGTTCAGAATTTTTAAATGCTATGCAACATGCTAAAAACTTTAAGCAAGTTGATAAATTTAAAAATGATGCTACTAGTACAGGTGCTAAAACAAAGAATAAAGCTGTAAATAATAATCCTAATATTAAAAATGAAAGCAAAGCTCAAGATACTAATGAAGATGGCTTCTTTGAATTTGCTAATTTAATGAAAGATATTAAGCCATTAGCAGATGAAAAAAGTCCTAAACCAGAAGCTAAAAAAAAGAAGAACAAAACAAATAGCGAAGCTCAAGATAAAAATGAATTTTTAAATGCCATGCACAAGTCTGATGCAAAAGAAATAAATGATGACGAAGGCTTAGCTGAATTTTCAGAATTTGCACAAGGTATAAAACCTCTTTCTGGTAAGGAAATTATTCCACCGCCTAAAAAAGAAATAGCGCATAATCCTGCTCTTTTGCCGACCAATAGCCAAGTTGAATTTGTTGTGAATAATAGTGCCGATTATACAGAGGGCTACACCCTTGGGCTTGATTTATTAATAGTTAGTAAATTACAGCGTGGGCAATATAAACATGAAGCCTTTTTAGACTTGCACGGCTTAACCGTTAGCCAAGCTTATGCTAACTTAGTGATTTTTATGAGAAATGCACACCATAGAAGTTATAAATCACTATTAATTGTTACAGGAAAAGGTTTAAACTCTGCTACGAACAGCTCAATTTTAAGATATAAATTGCAAGAATGGCTTATAAAAGAACCCTTTAACCATCTTGTCTTAGCCTTTTGTTCTGCCTTACCAAAAGATGGTGGTAACGGTGCTTTATATCTTCTTTTACGTAGTAAGAAAAAAAATAAACATCAAATTGATTGGAACTGCCAAGTCGTAGATGATGAGTGACTTCATTAGCCTTATAGCTTTTAGCTATAAACAACAAAAATGCAAGAAAAAACTAAGTTTGCTTTTTCTTGCATTTTTATTTGTTTGTTGTAACTACTAAATTCTTTTATTATGATATGTTAAAATATTTTTCATCATCGACTATTTAACTTTAAGGTAAAAAGTACTATCTAGTTGGCTATTTTGCTTTAAGAGCATAAGTTTTGCGGCATAAGCAAAATGTTTAAGGCATATATTAACAGTATTTGACTGATCTTTGCTTAAAAAAGTCATTTCACAATCGAGAGCTAAGGCACCAAAGGCTTGCGCATTGAGTTGAAGTGGTAAAATCATAACATTGTTTTTCTCAAAACGTGAATCATTTCCAGCAATAAATTCAACATCGCCATAAACAAGTTCATAGCTAATCATGGAACTTAATTTCTCTTTAAGTAAATCAGCCCAAACTTGCCACTCTGAATTATTTGAGCCAGTTTCAAGGTAAAGATTAAAATTATTATTATTTAAAAAGATTGCGTGCATCGCATTTAAAGGGAAAAGGCTAGACAAGTTAAACCTTGCAACATTTAAAAGCTCGCCAATATCGCTTGAACAGTCAACTTCTTCAATAAAGCTATTCACAAAATTAAAGGCTTCATGCTTCTTATCAAATAATTCTTTATATAAATTTAAACTGCGCTCATGCATATTTAAACTAGCGTATAAATTTATATTTTCATGCAGGCTATTGATTATCTCAAAAAGCTCATCACTTATGAGTGGCATACGGGCAAATTTTTCAGCCCCAAGAGCTTTTAATAAATCAAGTTCATCAGGATTTTTTTCTTCATTAAAAATCAAGACTTTGGCAAGTGGAATTTCTTTAATTATCTCTTTTTCTAAGCCATCAAGCTCTAAATCACCACAGCCCACAAACAAGCTAAACACCGAAGATTGCAGAATATTTTTTATATCAAGCAAGTCCTCAAAGCCTATCTTCTCAACAATATAACTAGTACCAAGAAAGCTATTAATAAGCGTTATTTGCTCATCATTAAGCCCTAGACACCAGATTAAGGATTGGGTATTTTTTGCTGCACTCATAGTAAATTCCACCGTTTCTAAACAGATTATATGAATTTATGCAAAAAAAGTACCATTAAACTAAAAACTACAAAAAAAGCCTGCCTAAACTAATAGGCAAGCTTTAATTTCAAAGTAAATAAAACCAAAAAATGGGTATAAAAAAAGGAGCTCTAAAAAAAGCTCCTTAAATATAATGGCGGAGCGGAAGGGACTTGAACCCTCGGCCTCCGGCGTGACAGGCCGGCGTTATAACCGACTTAACTACCGCTCCGCAATCAAACAGCGAGTTCTTGTTTTATGTGAAACCGTGATAATTGTCAAGCATTTTTTTTATTATTTTTATATTTTTTTAAATTTTATCATTTTATCAAGCAAAATCAAGCAAATACACCCTCAAATATTTAATAACAAGTCTTTAAATTGTATTTTTTCTTAGGCGTTTTCTTTAGATTGCATGCAAATTTCATTTATGCTAAAGATTTTTTTATGAAATTACATGAATATAATAATTTTATACTTTCAAAGCATGTTAGCGAAGGTGATACTGTAATTGATGCAACTTGTGGCAATGGGCATGACACGATTTTTTTATCAAATTTAGTTGGTGAAAAGGGGCTTGTGCTTGCCTTTGACTTGCAAAAAGAGGCTATAAATTCCACAAAATCCGCACTTTTAAAGCATAATATTTCAAATACAAAATTATTTCACGATGGGCATGAAAATATTTCCGCTTATATTAATGATATGGAAATAAGTGCTGCTGTTTTTAATCTTGGATTTTTACCAAGAAGCGATAAAAAAATAATTACTAAAAAAGAAACTAGCCTAAAGGCTTGCGAGCAAATCTTAAAAAATCTCAAGCTAAATGGTGTGCTTAGCATACATTGCTACAGCGGTCATACTGGTGGAGATGAAGAAGCAAGTGCTATTTATGAATTTGCTAAACAGCTTAGCAATAGATATTACTATGTGGTAAATATTGAACAGTTAAATAAAGACAAAAACAAAGAAAATCTTATACTTATCATTAAAACATCAAACATGGCTTGATTTTTGCTTATACAAAACAAAGTGGTATTATTTTCCCTTTAATTTTGGATATGGAGAAAAGTTATGTTTAGCGGTTTATACAGCTCAGCAACTGGCATGAAAGTGCATAGCGATGGTTTGCAAACAATTTCGCACAACTTAGCCAATGTTAGCACTGTTGGCTATAAGCAACAAGATATGCTGTTTGAGGACTTGATGTATCAAGAATCCAGCTATAATTCAGCCATGTCGCCTACACGTGACCAAGTTGGTGCTGGTGCTGCTGTTGCTACTGTTCGGACAATTTTCACCCAAGGTGCTTTTGAAGATGGAAGTTCTGTCACTGATTTAGCTTTAAATGGTGATGGATTTTTCCAAGTAACTAATGGTGAAAGTGTTGAATATACTAGAGCTGGTGACTTTTATTTCATGCCAAATGGTGAATTAGTTGATCCATCAGGCTATAATTTAACCGGTATTCCGCTTGATAAAAATGGCAATGAAGTTGGCGGTTTAAGCCCTATTGTCATTGACCCTACATCTGAACAATATGCCATTAGCCAACCGCAAGCAACGACTTCAATTAGTGCTGCTTTGAGTATTGGTGGTTTGGAAGATAGCTTTAGCGTTCAAGAAAATCCAATGTTTAGCATGTTACAAGCTTATAATGCTAATCTTGAAACTCCGCTTGCTGAAACGAATTATTCATATCAACAACCTGTGCGTATTTATGATGCAAATGGTGTTACGCATGAAGTTGATTTATATTTAGATAAAACTTCTGTTGGAAGTTCTGGTCAGTCTGTTTATGAGTATGTAATTGCAACTGACCCTAGCATTGATGGTAGTGCCTTGTCTGGAACTAATGGTGCTGGTCTTTTAATGAGTGGTACGCTGACCTTTAGTTCTAATGGTGAATTAATTGATATGTCAGCCTTTAGCCCAAGTGGTATTGATAAAAATGATTTATCAACTTGGACACCTAGCACTATGTCAAATGGCTCTCCTCAAATCAATTTAACTTATGCTGATGGCACAACTCAAAGCTTTACCATTGATTTTGGTATTTCAAGCAATACTAACACCTGGGAAAATGCTCCGGCAAGTATTGCCGACATTGGAACTGACCCTGCTAATCTGCCTAACATGGCTGATATTGTTAGAAATACTGAATCCACAATTGCTTATGGCTCAAGTGCCGGTACACTTAACCTAGAACAAGATGGCTACGGTGTTGGTGAATTAATAGATATTAGCATTGATTCCGAGGGTTTAATAGCTGGTGTATATACTAATGGGCAGACAGAAAGCCTTTATTCTATCCCTGTATTTAACTTCACAAGTAAGGACGGTTTAGACCATGTTGGCAATAACCACTACGTTCAAACTAAAGAAGCAGGACAAATGAATTACGGGACTGCTGGCACTGAACATTATGGCGAAATTATTTCAACTAAAATTGAAGCCTCAAATGTTGATTATGCAAGTGAAATGGTTGACATGATTATTATTCAACGTGGTTTTCAAATGAATAGCAAAAGCGTAACAACAATTGATACACTTATACAAAAAGCACTTGAACTTAAACGATAATTTTTAAATTTATATGATATAAAAAACAGCTGGAATTTCTGGCTGTTTTTTTTTGCATAAGCTGAAAAGAGTCATTTTTAAGGAGCGGTTATAGCAAGTTTATCTGAACTTACTATAAAAGTTCTAAGATTACAAAAAAATATACTATTTAAATATTTCACTATTTAAAGTAACTCATTGAAATAATTGCATATTAAAAACAGCAAAAACAAAATCTGATAAAAAATCGTAAAAAAAATGCAAAAAAATCGTAAAAAAACACTTGCCAAGCAAAATTAAATCCACTATAAGCACGGAACGAGGCTTTTTTAATTTTGCTATGCAAAAAACCATTTTTTGCATAGGTAAATTACTTGTGTTTTATGTATTTTCTAAATTTATAGGATTTTTAAACATGAAAAAAGAGTGCTTTAAAATTTCACAATTCTTCTGGCAGACAATTGCATTTTGCCAGCCTTTATTATGGCTTGTTTTGCCACGCTATAAGAAAAAGCGAAAGCAGCGAAACGCTATTTTTAAAATTCCGACGACAGGATTATTTTGCGTAAATAACTACCCTACTAAGAGCCTTACAATTCGTCAGCAAAATTACGCCTGTCAAAATTACTTTGCAAAATCAAAAATTATAAATCTCCTTCAAAATATTATTACGCCTTTTAAATTTCGCCTTAAATTTTACCTTAAATTTCAAAATTATATCCAAACAAAATTATATATACTTTTGCGTGTAAGTCCTAGCAAATTAAAGCTTCATGCGAAAAGTTTTGCTTATAAAGATAATATTAATTTTAACAATAATAAAACATACTTGCATATTATTTTTTTATGTGTTAATTTTAGACAAAATAGAAATATTTTCACGTCAAAAAATAATAATACTGTTTCTTTAAGTATGGCTTAAGTATTTTAAAGTGTCATGGCTATGCAAGCTTTATGCAAGCTTTACACAAGTTTTTAACTAGTTTTAAAATGCTTTATGATTTTACAAAGCTTTAAGGTTTATTTTTCTCATTAGTTTATTTATTGAATATGTCAATATGGTTTTACGCTATAATAGCTTAACATAATTAACTTATTTTTGGGGAAATATCATGACTGAGAAAAGAGTATGGTTGTTTAGAGAAGGCGATTCAAAAATGAAAGACCTTCTTGGCGGAAAAGGGGCAAACTTAGCCGAGATGACAAATATCGGACTACCGGTTCCTCCAGGCTTAACAATTACAACGAAAACCTGCATGGAATACATTGATGCGGGCAATCAAATGCCTGACGGATTAATGGACGATATTAAAAAAGCCTTAGCCGATATTGAAAAAGAAACCGGCAAAAAGTTTGGCGATACTCAAAATCCTTTATTATTATCTGTTCGTTCTGGTGCTAAGTTTTCTATGCCTGGCATGATGGAAACTATCTTAAACCTTGGCTTAAATGATGAAACAGTTCAGGGCATGCTTGAGCTTACTAAGAATGAGCGTTTTGTCTATGATTCATATCGTCGTTTTTTAACTATGTTTGGCTCTGTTGCCCTGCATCTTGAGCGTAACATGTTTGAGGAAGTTCTTGAAGAGCTTAAGCGTGTTGAAGGCGTAAAGTTTGACGCAGAAATTTCAGTTGACGGTTTAAAATCTTTAATTCCAGTTTATAAAGAAATTATCTTAAAAGAAACCGGCAAAGAATTTCCAAGTGATCCTTATGAGCAGTTGCAAGCAGCTATTGAGGCTGTTTTTAAATCATGGAACATTGCCCGTGCAATAACTTACCGTAATGAATTTAAAATTAGCCATCGCCTTGGTACTGCTGTAAACGTGCAAGCAATGGTATTTGGCAACATGGGTGACGACAGCGCAACTGGCGTATCCTTTACTAGAAATCCATCAACTGGCGAAAATATTTTTTATGGTGAGTATTTAACAAATGCTCAAGGTGAAGACGTTGTTGCCGGTATTCGTACACCAAAGCCAATTTCTGAACTTGCAATTGAAATGCCTGAGCAATACAAAGAATATGTTGAAATCGCTAAAAAGCTTGAAAAGCATTATCGTGATTTGCAAGATATGGAATTTACAATTGAAAAGGGCAAATTATATGTCCTGCAAACTCGTGATGGCAAAAGAACAACTCAAGCCGCTGTTAGAATTGCAGTTGATATGCACAACGAAGGCATTATAACAAAGGCTCACGCCCTTGTTTTAGTTGATGCTAACCGCCTATATCAATTACTACTTCCAAGCTTTGATGAACAAGCAAAAAAAGATGCCGTCAAAATTGGCTCTGGTTTAGCGGCTTCACCAGGTGCGGCTTGTGGTAAATTAGTATTTGATACTGACGAGGCTGCAGAGCGTGGAAATAATGGTGAAAAAGTTATTTTAGTGCGAATTGAAACTTGCCCTGATGATATTCATGGCATGATTGCTTCGCAAGGTATTTTGACTCTTCGTGGTGGCATGACTTCACATGCTGCTGTTGTTGCAAAGGGAATGGGCAAGCCATGTATTGCAGGAGCTGAAGATTTAAAAATCGACCTTACAAATGGATATTTAATTACGCCTGACCAAACTATCTATCGCCATAATGACGTTATTTCCATTGATGGTGGAACTGGTGAAATTATGAAAGGTGAAATTCAAACAGTTGAGCCTGTGCTTGATGAATATTTTGATACTTTCTTCACTTGGGTAGATGAAATTAAAAAGCTTCAAGTTAGAGCAAATGCTGATACGCCTGTTGATGTGAAAAAGGCTTTAGAACTTGGTGCAAAGGGTGTTGGACTTTGCAGAACTGAGCACATGTTTATGGATCCTGACAGATTGCCTTGGGTTCAAAAAATGATTATTGCAAAGACTCAAGAAGATAGAAAATCCGCTCTTGATAAGCTTTTACCTATGCAATATAAAGATTTTTATGAAATGTTTAAGGCTCTTGGTGAACTGCCAATGACAATTAGGTTATTAGATCCACCACTTCATGAGTTCTTACCTTCAAAAGATGAATTAATTGCTAAGGTTGCAACATTAAAAGCAAAAAATGAAGATGCCACAAAAGATGAGCAAATGTTGCACTTAGTTGAAAATTTATCAGAGTCAAACCCTATGATGGGTCTTCGTGGTTGCCGTCTTGGCTTAACCTACCCTGAAATTAATGAAATGCAAGTTCGGGCAATCTTTAGTGCTGCCTGCGACCTTAAAAAAGAGGGTGTTGACGTTAAGCCTGAAATCATGATTCCATTAATTGGTCATGTTAACGAATTAAAAGAAGTTCGTGGCGTGCTTGAGCGTGTTGCAAAAGAAGTTATGAGCGAAAAAAATGTTGAAGTTGATTATCTTTTTGGTACTATGATTGAAATTCCTAGAGCGGCTTTAACTGCTGATGAAGTTGCTGAATATGCAGAATTTTTCTCCTTTGGTACTAACGACTTAACTCAAATGACCTTTGGTTTTTCTCGTGATGATGCTGAAAGCAAGTTCTTACATAATTATGTTGAGCAGAAAATCTTAACAAGTAATCCATTTGAAACCTTAGACCAAGTTGGCGTTGGTGGATTAATGAAAATTGCTCTTGAAAAAGCCCTTAAAGTTAAGCCAAATCTTAAACGTGGTATTTGTGGAGAGCATGGCGGCGACCCTGAATCAGTTAAATTCTGTCACAGAATTGGTCTGCACTATGTTTCTTGTTCACCATTTAGATTACCACAAGCAAGATTAGCTGCTGCTCAAGTTGTAATCGTTGATGAAAATTTAGATTAGTCCATAATAAAAACAGGATAAAAAACAGTCTAATACTTTATAAAAAAATTAATAGTTACAATAAACAAATGAAAATGCAAGAATAAGGAATCACATATTACTTTTCTTGCATTTTTAGTGTCATTTGCTTAAATTAGCACTAGTGGTGTCAATTTAAAATACAATATTAGTGCATTTTTACTATTCGCTTCGACTAATTAAGTTACATTTAATATATTTTACAGCTTCATCTATTTAAACAGCTAAGATAAAATACTTAAGATAAAATTGACAAAATCTCAATAATAGCTTAGGGTTTCAGCATCTTTTTAAATACAGCAGTTTATGTAAAATTGCTTATTTCACAAAAGCATTGTTTTTAACCTCTTATCTTTTCCTTTTTCGTGGGGGTCTTTATGTCACAAGTTGCAGCGCGCTTAACAAGTGCTGTTGGTGAAGTTATTATTGAACGTGATGGTAAATCAATTGAAATTTCCGTTGGTGATGCTATTTATAGCACAGATAGAATTGAAACATTAGAAAACTCTAGCGCACAAATTAAATTTTCTGATGGTGCAATTGCCTCACTCAGTTCAAATTCTGAATTATGGATTGAGGATTTTGTATTTGAAGAAGGTAAAGACCCAAGCTTTATTTTAAATTTAGCAGAAGGCGCAATGCGTTCACTTAGTGGTGAAATTGTAAAGCAAAATCCTGATGCTTTTAAAATTGTTACTCCTAACAGTACTGCAGGTATTCGTGGAACTGAGCTTTTAACTGCTGTAAAAAATAATTCAGAATTACATATAGTTATCGAGATTGGAACTGGACATACTGTTGTAATCACAGCATCTGATGGGCGTACAATTACGCTAACAACAAGTGGTCAAGGCGTTGAAGCATTTAATGATGGAAAGCCACTTGAGCGTTTAGACTTTAGCGAGCAAGAATTAAAGGAAGTACTTGAAAATATTTCTGAACTCTTAGCACTTGCTCTTGTTGATGAAACAACTGGCGAAAGTATTCCGCTTACTAATCTAGACAATTTAAACTCTACTATTTTATTCTTAGAAGCAAATCTTTTAAATGCGCTAGATACTGACCATAGTGCTACTTTGCATGGTATTTTGTCTGATACCGGCTTTACCCTAACTGACGGAATTTCAAATTTAGATGATGGCGATGGCAATAATGATGATGAAACTTTAGCTGATTTTCAAAAACCAAGTGACTCTAGCGACGACGATGACGATGACGACTTTCCAGATGAACTTGAACTTCCTGATGGTATTGTTTATTTAGACAATCCTGCTGTTGATTATTTTGAAGTTGAAAAAATGCCTGCCAAAAAAGTTGAATTTGGCAATACTACTATTCAAATCACCAATTTCTTGCAAAACGCTAGAATTGCTAGTGATATAATGACAATGGAAAGTGGTGAGGGCGAAGGTGGCGATGATAGCGTTATTGTTATCGGTGATATGCAAAATGGTAGCATTTCTGGCGATGCCTATACTATTAGTGGTGGTAAATTTGATGCTGGCGATGATACTATTAGTTTAGACTCTAGCAAGACTGGTGGCAACACTTTATATGGTGATGCTATGAGTGTTAGCGGAGTTGGCACTGAATTAAATGCTGGCGATGACGAAATTAGCATTATCGGAACTAATGTTGCTAATCAAAATATTTATGGTGATATTAAGGAAGCCTTAGATGGGGCAAATGTTGTAGCCGGCGATGACATAATTAAGCTTGGCATTAATTTTGGCAATATTTATGGTGATGTAGAAACTATTACTAATGCAACTGTTAGCGGTGGTAATGATGAAATTATTGTCACAACAAATAATGGTAATATTTATGCAAATGCTGGCAATGATGAAATTCAAGTTACAACAAATAATGGTAATATTTATGGTGAAGATGGCAATGATAAAATTTTAATCACCACAAATAATGGTAATATTGATGCTGGTCTTGGAGTTGATGAACTTCAAATTACAAGCTCTACTGGTGGCACAATTAGCATGGGAGCTGACAGTGAAGCTGAAAACATTGAGATCACGAGTACTGCCTCAAACACTACTATTAACTTACAAAGTTCTGATACTTTAATTTTAAATGAAGCTCAAAACGGCGTTATTATTACTGGAGCTAGTGGCACTGCAAATATCAACACAATGAATACTGGCGATATTAGTTTAAATAGTTCTGGCATCAATTTTACTTTAAATAGTATGAATGGCGGAACTTTAAATAACAATGGAATCAATAATATAGCTGTGACAACTTTGCAAAATGGCACTATAAATGGTGCTAATGATGCTGACACTATCAACATTACTAACATGAATGGTGGAGCTATCAATGCAAACGGTGGAAATGACAGCATAAAGATTGAAGCTTATATTGCTGGCGCAATTGATGGCGGAGCTGGAACTGATACCCTAACTATAAATAGTGATATTACAAGCCAATTCCAATTAAGCTCAGTCATTAATTTTGAAAGCTTTGCCTTTAATAGAGTTACTACTAATGGTGAAATCATTGGTACAACTGGCAACGACATTATAGACGTTCCAACTGTTGATGAAAGCGGTATTATTTCTGCTAACGCTGGTGATGATAGTATAAAAGTTGGAAATATAAGTCAGGGTGCTAAAATTAATGGTGAAGATGGCAATGATACTATTGAAATAACAGGAACTTTAAGCGATTTTGCTGGAATTGATAGTGGTGATGGATTTGACTCTATAGTTGTTAATAATTTAGATGCAAGCCCGAATGCTATTCTTATTGAAACTGGTGCTGGTAATGATACCATTAAAATAACTAATTATGTTGGTGCTTCAATAAATGCTGGCGATGATAATGATAGCATTTATATTGAAAGTTTTACAGGAACTAGCTTCCAAACACCTACTATAGAGGGTGGCAATGGTTCTGATACTGTAAGCTTTGGTAAATTAACTGCAGGTCAAAATCTTGATTTAAATTTCATAGCTTTTAGAGATGTTGAAAGTGTTGTTTTTGAGGAAGTTTCCGGCGGTACTATTTCTAATATTGATTCATCTACCCCATTTACTATTAATAATTTTAATAGCGGTACTGTTAATAGCACAAATTCTAATGATGCCTTTAGCATAAATAATTTTAATGGCGGAAATATTAATCTTGATGATGGCATTGATACGCTTACAATTATAAATCAAATTACTAGCAGTAATAATCAAACTATTACTAATAATAACAATAATCCTACATTTACAAATGACTATATATATTTGAACAACGGCATTGGAGCTGGTGGCTCACTTACTTTAAATGCTGGAACTAACCTTGGCTTTGGACTTCAAGCAAATGCTGCTGGTGATGGTTTTAATATGAGTGGTGGTGTTATTAATGCTAGTAACGGCAATGATAATATTATAATTGAAAGCTTTACTGGTGGAACTATTAATACAAATGATGGTCTTGATGAAATTATCTTCACTAGTCAGATTACAAATGCCCACAATATAACTATTGTAAATTCTGCTAGCTCAAGCGATGGTATTAATTTTAATAATGGAGTTGCTGGTGGCATCATTAATTTAAATACAGGTGGTGCTAATGGTTTTAATCTTAAAAAAGATCCAACTGGGGCTGGCTTTGTGATGTCAGGTGGCACTATTAACGCAAGTGATGCTGTTGATATCATAACAATAGAGGGCTTTAGTGGTGGGCAAATCAACACTGGCTTAGGTGCTGATAATATTAGATTAGGCGGTAATACATTTACTGGTGGCATTACAAACACTGGTGGAGTTGATGTTATTAATTTTACTTATATAACAACTATAAGTGCTAACCTCACCTTAAACTCTACTACTGCAGATGGATTTACTGTTAGAGGAGCGAATAATACTTTTGGATTTAATATGAATTCCGGCTCTATCACTTCTAATGGTATTGGTAATGATAATTTTCTATTAACAGATCTGAGTGGTGGCAGTATAATAAGCACTGCTAGTGGTAATGATACTGTTACTGTTAATAATTTAACTAATGGTACAATTAATACTGGTGATGGAGTTGATTCTATTACTGTTGGTTATACTAGTGGTACAATTAATACTGGTGATGGTAGCGATATAGTAATTTTAGGTCAAATTGCTACAGCAGATAACAAGGTCATTATGAACAGTGGTACTGGTATTGATACTGTATATGTCGAATTAATTGACGGTGCATTAACACTAAGTGCTGAAAACTTTTTAGCAGATGGTTTTGTTATACGTAAAGACGCAACTACTGGCTTTGATATGTATAGCGGAACTTTAAGCACTAGTAGTGTGGCTGATAATATTTTGATTGCCAACCTCTTACAAGGAACGATTAGTGCTGATAGTGGCAATGATACTATCATAATAGAAAGCCTTGGTGCACTAGGTGGACAAGTTACTTCAATTCTGATTGATGGAGGACAGGGAAGCGATAACATTACCATTAACGCTGATATAAACGGTGCGCCTTCAACAACTCCTAATAGTTATGATAGCTACAATGTAAAAGTTTATGGCGGTGACAGAAGTACACTCTCTACTGATGCGGATAGTATTACTGTAAATGGTTATGCTTCTAATGTTGCTTTCAAAATTGATTCACAATCATATTCTGGCTCTACAACTAGAACAATTACTGTAACTGGTGAAGTTATCAACTGCTTATTCCAACACGGAAACGCCTTTGACAATATCCTCAACACAATATCAATAGGTCAAATAAAATCTGGAACAACTTATTTTAATGTTTATAAAACTACTGTTAATATTGCTAAAATGTCAGGTGGAATGATTGATACTGTAGATAATTTTTCTTTTGGTAATGATAGCACTCTTAACATTGCCGACTTAAGCGGCGGAACTATTGATACTTATACTGTAAATGCAACGATAACAGGGATTTCACAAATAATAGCTCTTGGTTTTGGTGTTAATGCAAGTACTATCATTGATGTTAACTATAAATCAGGATTTCAACAATTTACAAACACAATTTCACTTAAAAGCTTTAATACAGGTACTATAAATGGAAGTGCAAATGCTGATATTTTCTTAGTGCAAAACTATGTTACTTCCGTATATGGTGCAACTATTAACGCAGGTGCTGGCAATGATAGCATTTATCTTAATACAGGATCAAATTATAATAGTGATTTAAACATTGATTTGGGAGAAGGTCAAGATTATCTTTATATCACAGACTATTCAGGAATCATAAAAGCAAATGATAATGAAGTTGATTTTATTAGTGGTGATATTTCTGATATAACATTAGAAATTGATGCAAATGATTATATAAATATAACTCCTCGTTTAACAGGAGATTTTGATCAAATTGTAAATATTACAGGTGAGCTTTCTAATGGCGGTATTGCTGGTTCTTCAAGTTCAATATACCTTGCTTCTGGTGATGATAGTGTTTCAATTACAGGCAATATGTCTGGTGGAACTATAAGTCTTGATGCTGGTAATGATACTGTTAAAATATTAGCTGATGCAAGTAGTACTGGTGGTAACATTACTAGTGGCACTATCAGCGTTGGTAATGGTGATGATGCTACTAATACAAATATAGTCGAAATAGCGGGTAATGTTACAGGCGGTTTTACTGGGGCTATAAATATTAATGGAGCAAACGGTTCTGACCATATAACAATTGGCGGAAATGTTACAGGTATAGCTTTGAATGCTGTGAATATTACTGGTGGTAGTAGTGGGATAGCAGCAGGCAATGATGTAATACATATTAAAGGTAATGTAACTTCTTCTATCTTATCTGGTGTAAGCATTTCTGGAAATATTGGTGCTGATAGCATTATTATTGATGGTAGCTTAAACGCAAGTGCTGCTAGTGCAGTAAGTATTGACGGTGGTGCTGGTGCTGATAGCATTACTATTAATGGAAGCTTAAGCGCAAGTGCTGCAGATGCAATAAGTATTCTTGGTGGTGCTGGTGCTGATAGCATTACACTTGGTGATATAACAAATGTCTTTGCTGGTGGTGTCCTTCTTAACTTAGGATCAAATGCTGCAAGTGCTGATACTTCCAGTGATACTATTAATTTGAAATCTAGCACTGTTGGATCAGGCGCTCTAATAACTATAAGTGGCTTTGAAGTTGGAACAGATGTCCTTAATTACTGGAATGGTTCAGCTTATGAGCTAATAACAGTTACTGATACAACTGCGGGAAATAATCTGGATTTAGGTAATATTCTGATTACTTGGGCATAGCGCACTAATTTAAATAACAGATTAAAATAGCTAGCTTATTACTATAGTATGAGCTAGCTATTTTTGCACTTTATTTCTAATTGCCACAGCTAATACAACGTG
>CAYJPK010000047.1:0-16276 GCA_964372035.1 uncultured Desulfovibrionaceae bacterium
AACGAATTTCACTCAATCCATCTGTTGAAAAGTATTTTTTGGTACTTTATATCTAAAATAAAAAGCTCACCACGCATGTAAAGGTAGGAATTAAAATTTTTTGAAATTCTATAACTAATTTTTATGTCATATTTTCCATTGGTATTTTCTAGAGATGTGTTTTTCAATTTCATATCGAACTCACTTTTTGTGCACAGTTTGTGGCACAGTTTTACCCAAAAATCCTATTTTTAAGGATTTTGGCTAAGTGAGTTGAAGATTTTTCATTTTTATGAGCAAAGCGAATAAAAGCTTTAGCAAAACAAATGGTGAACTTGTTCGCCTTTGTTTTGGCTTTGTGTATCGGAACGATTGCCAAAGCTAATATAAGGTAACGTTTTGACTTGCAAAAACAAAAAAAGAGTTTCAACTGTTTAGTTGAAACTCTTTTTTTGTCCATATTAAAATATGGTGCCGAAGGCGAGACTCGAACTCGCACGAGCATAGCCCGCTACCCCCTCAAGATAGTGTGTCTACCAATTCCACCACTTCGGCTTCGAAAGGCAATCTAGTATATATTTAAATAAAAGGCAAGCAAAATATTCACTTTTTTTTAAATTTTTTTATATTTTATTTTTTTAGTAATAATTTAAGCATGTTACTTACACGGCATAAAGTATCTACTATTATTAATTTTACTAGTTTTTATAAAGTTTACAGAGTTTATAAACAAAAAAGCAATTAAACATTTTCAAAAAAAATATCATTTTTCTGACAAACAATCAATTGCGATTTTACACAATAAAAAGACATAAAAGCGTATAAACTGCTCTTAAAAATTAAGAATCTAAGTTTAATCAATTTAGAGTGTTAAATTTATAAAAGCAAAAATCAGTTGATTTTTACCATCTTTTATCAGCGTAATCAGTTGCAAGATTACGATTCCATGCTCTAATAGCGGCAGCTTCGGTTACTGACCATTGTTGAGAAGTCTGTCCACAAGAACAAACAACACGCCAACAATCTTTAGTACGACCTTCAGGGCGAATTGACTCTAAATGAGTGTCAGTTCCACCACATGAAAGGCATGGCTGAACATTGCTTGGATCAAGTTCTGGCATAATAAACCTCAAATTATTTTACTTCATGCGATAAGTAATACGTCCACGGGTTAAGTCATACGGAGAGAGTTCAACTTTAACTCTATCACCAGGTAAAATTCTAATATAGAATTTACGCATTTTTCCTGAAATATGAGCTAACACTGTATGCCCATTATCAAGATCTACTCTAAACATAGCATTTGGCAGAGCTTCTTGAACAACTCCATCAACTTCAATGGCATCTTCTTTTGCCATATAGCCTCCTAATAATAAAAAATCATGTCCAAATTCGATTTAGATTGTCATAATTATCGCCCATTGTCAACTAAAGATAGTTTGAAAAAAGCAATATTCTTACTACTACAAAAAAAAGAACAAAAAAAATATTTATTATAAACCCGCTTAAATACTTACTTTTAAAAAAAAATATTAAAAAAAAATATTAAGCTATAACTACCCATTAATAAAGGGTTTTAAAAAACTAAAATATTAGACACTTAATGAAATCAAGGAGTTACAGGTGGTGTTTTTAAGGTGTAAGCCCTTAAATTTACATTTATTTCGATAAGTTATAGTTGACTTTAAAATTCTATTCCTGTAATGTGTGTTTAAGCAACGTATGCCTGTTGTAGACATATTGTTCGCAACCATTAAATTTTATACTGTATTATTATGAGGTTCTCATGACTAAGTCCCTTTATGTTGGCAATCTTCCCTGGTCTGCAACTGAAGATGAAGTTCGCGATTTATTTAGCCAACACGGAGAAGTTCTCTCTGTAAAATTGATCACTGATCGCGAAACTGGTCGTGCACGCGGTTTTGGCTTTATCGAAATGAATGCTAACTCTGTTGGCACAGCAATTGAAGCATTAGACAATTTCAGCTTCAATGGCCGTGTATTAAAAGTAAACGAAGCACGCCCTAGGGAACAATTCCGCGAGCGTTTTTAATTTATAATTAAAAATCTCTTTTGCTTAAAGCCCTGCTAAATTTTAGCGGGGTTTTTTCTTGCTATTTTAGTAATTGCTATTTAAAATGGGAAAAAATTGAAGTAATAATGGGAAAAAATATATGAAACTTAATGCATCAAAATTACATGCAATCTTAGATCCTAATAAAATTGTATGGAAAGACAGCACAGAAATTCCACGAGTAAGCATTAGAAATAACTTACGAAGCACTCAACCAAGAGCAGTTGAAGCGCTAGAGCTTGCGCTTAATATTAAGTCCTCTGGCTATAATATTTACTTATCAGGTGATTCAAATTTAGGACGTATTTACATGTTGCGTGATTACCTTTCTGCTTACATGAAAAAAGCTAAAACTCCTAATGACTTATTGTATGTGAATAATTTTGATGATGAAGACAAACCAATTTTATTGAATGTTCCTGCTGGTCAAGGCAAACGTATAAAAAAACTTATTAGTGAGGTAATTTGCGAAATTAGACGTAAAGTACCTAATAAGCTTGAGCAAGAAGCGCATTTAAAAAAACGTTCGCTCTTAGTTGAAAAATATCAATCTAAGCGTTCTGAATTACTACAAAAAATGGAAAGTTTAGCAACAGAGCAAAATTTCAATTTAGAAATAGATGAGCAAGGCGAATTAACGCTTTATCCTTTGGTTGATGGTAAAAAATTAAGTGAAGTTGAATTTGAAAGACTAGACAGTAATTTACGTAAGGGGTTCAAGCAAAAAGGCGATAATTTGCTTGGAACTATGGCTGATTTAGTGCGTGAACTAACAAAAGCAGAGAAAAATTTTAAAGACAGCGAGAAAAAGATTGAACAAGAAGCTTTAAATTCAGTTTTAAATGCAACTTTTAAGCCTGTTAGCGATAAAATTATAAAATCTTGCCCGAATAATGATAAATTATCATCATTTTTAAATGCTTTACAAGAAGATATCAAAAGCAATCCTGATTATTTGTTTGCTAAGGATATTATGAGCCAAGTTCAGCCGACACAAGAGCAAATAGGTGATATATATTTACCTCGCTATGATGTTAATGTCTTTGTGGATAACAGCTCAATCAAAGGAGCTCCATTAGTTATCGACGATCACCCTACTCAAGTTAATTTACTTGGTTGTGTTGAACGTGAAGCTGAAATGGGAACACTTATTACGAATTTCACCTTGATAAAAGCTGGTTCGATTCACAAGGCAAATGGTGGCTTTTTAGTCATGCGTATGGAAGATATTTTGCAATACCCTGCTGCTTGGGAAGGTTTTATGCGTTCTCTGCGAAGCGGCTTTGCAAAATTTGAAGATACAAGTGATGGAACTGAAGGCTCAACTCGTACAAAGGGCATTGAACCTGAAGAAGTAGCTCTTGATATTAAGGTTATTTTAGTTGGGAATGAATTTACTTATGACCAGCTCTTAGAGCATGATGACCGCTTTGCGAAATTATTTAAAATCAAAGCTCACATGACTCAAACAACAAAACGTACTGCAAATGGCATAAAAAACTGGATTGTTAGTTTATCGCATATCATTGATGAAAATAAACTAGCACCATTTAGCCGTGAAGCTCTTGCAACTATTGTCGACTTTGGTTCACGACTTTGTGAGGACAAACAAAAGCTATCCTTAAAAATGCCACAAATTCGTGATGTTATGGTAGAATCTGCTGCCTATGCCAATATGGCAAAGGCAGAAATAGTTGAAAAAGAGCATATTGATAAAGCCTTAAAATCTCGTATCTATCGTGCTAATTTAGTTGAAGAATCTTATATGGAAGATTATGATCGTGATTTAATTAAGGTTAATACGAGTGGTGAAGCTGTTGGGCGTATTAACGGTTTATCAGTATCGTGGTATGGTGATTTTGAATTTGGACTGCCTCATCAGATTTCTTGCACAGTTGGTGTTGGACATGGTGGCATCATTGACCTTGAGCGTGAAGCAGAACTTAGTGGACCTATTCACACAAAGGCTATGCTCATCTTGAAAAGCTATTTAGTTTCTCAATTTGCGAGAAATAAGCCTATTGTTTTGACAGGCAGTCTATGTTTTGAGCAAAATTATGGCGGAATTGAAGGTGATTCTGCTTCTGGCGCTGAGCTTGCAGCCCTTTTATCAGCTATTGCAAATGTTCCATTAAAATTATCATATGCCTTTACTGGGGCAGTTAGTCAATCTGGTCAAATAATGGCTGTTGGCGGTGTTACCCGCAAAATTGAAGGTTTTTTTGATGTTTGTAAAAAGCGTGGTCTTAGCGGTGAACAAGGTGTAATCATTCCTTATGACAATATTGACCACTTGATGCTTTCAGATAGGGTTATAGAGGCAGTTGAAGAAAATATGTTTAGTATTCAACCTGTTAAGCATATTAATGAAGCTCTTGAAATTTTAACAGGTTTAAACACAGGTAAAATGCTTAAGAATGGAAATTTCAGCAAGGGCTCTTTATATGATTTAGTTGATTTAAGACTTAAAGAGCTTGGCGTATTAGCTGAGCATGCCTACACCAAAATACCTCGAAAGCGTAAAAAATAGAATGTAAAAAAATAAATTATCAAACACAAAAAAAGCTTTCAGTTCAAATAGAATTGAAAGCTTTTTTCAGTACCGGCTATTCTGTGCCTTGACTTGCAAAATAAGCTGCTCTATCAAGTTCCAAATCTTCAAAACTTGTATATGCGCCGGCATAATGGAGATAGGCTGTACCTGTTGGACCATTACGTTGCTTACCTATAATGATTTCAGCAATACCTGCACGCTCATTATCTGGGCGTTTATTATAGACTTCATCACGGTAAATAAACATAATAACGTCAGCATCTTGCTCAATAGCACCAGATTCACGTAAGTCAGATAAAAGAGGACGTTTATCAGCACGTTCTTCAACTTTACGGTTCAACTGTGAAAGCGCAACAACAGGAATATTATGTTCTTTTGCTAAAGCTTTTAAAGAGCGAGAAATTTCAGAAATTTCCTGCTCACGAGAATCAGTACGCCTGCCTGCTCGCATTAATTGAAGATAGTCAACTAAAACAAAACCAAGACCATGCTCTGCTTTTAAGCGTCTTGTTCTTGCTTGCAGTTCTAATGGTGTAATACCAGGTGTATCATCAATAAATATAGGTGCACGCTTAATAACATCTGCCGCATCATAGATTCTTGCCCATTCATCATCTTCTAAATAACCACGGCGAAGATGCGCTAAATTAATTTTACCATATGAACATAACATACGCATCATAAGCTGATCGGTCGACATCTCAAGGGAAAAAACTGCTACTGGCACATTTGACTTAACTGCGGCATTAAGTGCCATATTAAGCGAAAAAGCTGTTTTACCCATTGAAGGACGAGCCGCAACGATAATTAAGTCAGATTGTTGTAAACCTGCTGTTAATTTATCAAGCTGAGTATAACCAGTTGTTACACCAGTCACAAGCTCATGCTTACTTAGTCGCTCTTCAAGTTTTTTAAAGACTTCATCAACCATTTCACTTGTTGAACGAAACATCTTACCCGTAGTCCGTTCTGCAATAGTCATTACAGAGCCAGCAGATTCATTTAATAAGCTGTCAACGGAAATTGAGGAGTCATAGCAGTTTGAAATAATGTTTGAACAGGTGTGAATAAGTGAACGTTGCATGGATTTATCACGCACTGTTGCAGCATAATATTCAGCATTTGCGCCGCCAACAACTGTTTGGGCAAGTTGTGCCAAATAAGCCGCACCGCCACTTTGCTCAAGGGTATTATGATCACGAAGATATTCATGCGTAGTAACAGGGTCAATCGGTGTACCTCTGCGATATAATTCAACAAATGCCGCATAAATGTTTTGATGCGCTGGCAAATAGAAATCATCAGGGCTGACAATGTCAACAAGTGAGTGAAAGACCTTGTTATCACGCAAAAAAACCCCTCCTAGCACAGCTTGTTCAGCTTCTACACTATGAGGGGGAATGCGTTTGACTAAATCGTCAAACGCATCAATATTTGAACTCTTACTATTAGTAGGAGTTTTAGTTTGCTTCTGATTGGTCGATTGCATTTTCAGCTACAACCTTAACAGTTAACTCAACGATGAAATCAGCATGTAAACGTACACGCACGATGTGCTCGCCAAGACTACGGATAGGTTGGTCTAAAATAATACGTCTGCGGTCAATTTCAAAACCTTGTGCAGCTAAAGTATCGCCAATTAAAGTGTTAGTAACTGAACCATATAACTTCTCGTTATCACCAACACGCATTAAAATTGTGATGTCGGTAGCGCTAAGCTTATCAGCCAAGCTTTTAGCACTGTCACGAAGTTCGTCCATTTTAGCTTGCAATTTAGCACGCTCAAGTTCAAATACTTTTAAATTGCCTGGAGTTGCAAGCATTGCCAAGCCTTGTGGCAATAAGTAGTTACGACCATACCCAGGCGCAACACTGACAACTTCACCAAGAGTTCCCAAGTTTTCAACATCAGCACGAAGAATAAGTTTCATACTGCGCCCTCCTAGATATTACTTTTTTTCTTAACTTCACTGGAATGTGTAGCTGTGTAGAACAATAATGCCATTTGGCGTGCACGTTTAATTTCACGAGCTAAGCCTCTTTGGTGTTCAGCACAAACACCAGTGATACGGCGTGCAATAATTTTACCACGTTCAGTTGTATATTCTTTTAAAATATCAGCACGTTTGTAGTTAAGTGGTAATTCAGCATCAGCACAAAAACGACAGAATTTTTTGCGTGGAGCAAATTTTTTCTTATTCATTGACATATTATACGGCCTCCTTCTCAGCAGCATCTTCAAGTCTTACTGTAACAAACTTAAAGATACCGTCACTAATACGGATAATGCGCTCAAATTCAGCAATAACGCTAGGTGCAGCAGAATATTCAAAACGAACATAGTAACCACGCATTTGCTTTTGCACTGGATAAGCAAGATCTTTCATGCCCCAGTGATCAACCTCAATAATTGTGCCTTGTTCACGCTCGATAACTGAGCCTAAAGTAGCGATAAGTGCTTCTCTAGAGTCAGATGATAATTCTGGTGACAATAGCAACAAAGTTTCAAACTTTCTCATTCCATAACCTCCTTATGGACTTCAGGGTTTTTACCTGTAAGGCTCGTTTAAAAAACCAACGAGCAAGGTAGAACTTGGGAATATATTGCAAGAACTGCTAAATGTCAAGGTTTTTAATATTAATTTTATGTCTTTTTTATTTGCCAAAGCGTAGTAAACCAAAAAAAATTATAATAATAAATATATTTACAGAATTAAAAAAATATTATATAAACGAAAACTACACTTGTGTATAAATTAATTAAAGAAGACTGAATGCATAATTATCTCGCCATAGACTTTGAAACTGCAAATAATAGCGCTAACTCAGCCTGTGCTATTGGACTTGTGCGTATCGAAGATGGAAAAATAGCCGATACTTTTTATAGCTTAATCAAGCCACCAAATCCCTTTTTTCTATATACACATATTCATGGGATTTGTAAGGAAGATATTGTTGATGCACCTAGTTTTTCTGATATTTTTCCTAAAATTATAGAGCTTAGTGCAAATACAAATGCCTTTATTGCTCATAACGCAGCCTTTGACCAGCGTGTTTTGTATGCGTGTTGTGAAAGCTATAACCTTACAAAGCCACGGCAAAACTTCCACTGCACCCTACAACTAAGTCGTAAACGCCTAAATTTACAGGGATATAAATTAAATGAAGTTTGCGAATATTATAATATTGAACTTAACCATCATCATGCCATGTCTGATGCGATGGCTTGTGCAAAACTATATATAAATCTCTGCGATATTTAATTTTTACTTGCTTGACATTCAAAAGATATTAGAAATTAAAAAAAGTGTCATAACAAAGGGAAGTATTTAATATAACACAAAGAAAAAAGAGCGAAAAGAAAAACAAATAAAAAACAAAAACTAGTCAAACAAATCGCTACAAGAGTATAAAACTTCACCATCTATCATGGTAAACTCTGGCTCAATTTCTGCTAATTCCATTATATCTAGCTCAAAAATATTCTGACTAAAGCCTACAATATCAGCCCTTTTACCTACTTCAATACTGCCAACTTCTTCTTCCATAAACAATGCTTTCGCGCCGTTAATAGTTGCCATTCTAATCGCATCAACTAAAGTAGTACATTCTAACTTACTTGGCATAGGACCAACAATATCAATGCCCATTTCATGTTCAAAATCTATAGTATAGGTTTTACTTGAATCATTACCATACATCATATCGAAAAAAGCTTTCGGCATGGTTCTTGTGATACTACCAAAAAGACAACGTCCCCAATGCGGTTCACTGACAAAATAATCACTATGCACAGCAGTATTGATGCCCTTATCAAGCAAGGATTGTATAGGATATTGTTTTGACGCCAACGCTTCACCTACTGCTGGAACAATTTTTTCCCAGTAAATGCTACGCTCAACTAAAGCCCAATAAGGCGCAACAATAGCTGATAGACCAAGTTGTGCCATACGAATTTTATCTTCATCATTAACAAACTGCACATGTGCGACTAAATGTCTTGAATCTCGTTTACCATTAACTTTTTCAACTTTTTCAAGCACATCACATAAGTAGCTAAGAGCAGCATTACCTGTTTGATGATAATGAGTTTGCATGTTAAGTTCATCTAACACTCTGACAATTTTGAACAAATCATCTTCATTTTGCCAAGTTTTATGTCCATAATAATTTTTATCAAATGCATATGGTTCTTGCATAAAAGAAGTATACTCGTCCATAACTAAGTCAACAAATAATTTAAAGCCATTCATTTGAAAATTGAAACATTCAAATTCCTTATGACGGACTAGGCGACGATGAGCCTTTGCAAGATATTCTTCAGTATCCATTGAGCTTGTTGATAACCACCAATAGCCACGAATTCTAAATTTTAGTTCACCACTTTTAGCTAGTTTACTATACACATTAGCATAAACTTCCCGCACACTTGCGTCAGCAACAGTCGTAACACCTTGAGAAATAAAGCGATTTTGCAAATCCTTTAAGGCTTTTTCATATAAATCTTCTGTTACTTCAGGCATAATACTTGCTAAAGCCATATTCGCAGCGGCACCAGCAGCTTCTTTTAATACACCTGTTGGAAAATTATCCTTATCTCGCACCACAAACTTACCATATTCATCATCTTTTTCGCTAAAGCCTGCAAGCTCAAGAGCCTTTGAGTTTGCCCAAACTGCATGCCCCTCACTAGATTGAAATAAAATAGGCTTATCTGAACAAATTTCATCTAAAAACTCTTTGCGTGGTCCAGTTTTACCAAAGAGTGAGGCATGGTATCCAATACCAGTATAGCCAACTAAATCTTGGTGCTCTGCAATATAATTTGTTATATAGGATTTTAAGGCTTGAAGTTCAAAAAAAGGTAGTAAATCCATCTGAAACATGCGCCTGTAGTGAAACATCGGGTGCATGTGTGCATCAATCATACCTGGTAAAATCGTTTTACCATTATAATCAATTATTTTAGTATGTTTAGAAATAAAATCTTCAGCATTATCTCCAACATAAATTATGATATTTTCTTTGATTGCTAAGGTGCTAGCAATTGAATTGTTGCCATCAGCTGTGAAAACAACAGCATTTTTTATAACGATATCAGCTTTTTGCATAAATATAAAATCAACATGTGAATACAGATTAGTTTTGGTAAGAATTAAAAAATACCAAAACTAATCTGTATAAATCACTTAATAGTAATTAACCTTTTAAGTATTTAAGAGCATTTAATAAAGTATCTTCGTTGCCAAATGCTCCAGCTTTAGTAATCATTCTTAAATTAGGGCAATCTCCGTCGTCTAAACGAATTAAAGGAATACCACTTTCCATTTCAGTTAAAACTCTTGATTCACCACAATTTAATTCCTGTAAAAGTGACATCGCAGTTTCACCACCAGTCACATAAAGTCCACAAAGAGGGTTGCTTAAAACTAGCTCTTTGCTCACTCTACCCATAAAGGCTGAAAGATTTAAACTTTGACCTTCCATGTACTCACCTTCTTCCAAGCCAGTTGTAATAATCAAATTATTTCCACGACTTAAAATAGCTGAACCATATTCAACAAGTCTACTAAACTCATTATCACGGTCAAAGATAAAGTTGCTCTTGTCTAGCTTTAACTCTTGAGCAGAGGAACTATTTAGCAATTTTTTCATTTGAACAAGATTTTTTTCATTTAATGAACCCACAACAAATAATGCTGGTTTTTCAGATATATAGATCTCAAAATCTTTATTTATTTGTTCTTTACCTGTTGCAGCTAAAAGTGCAGCTGCAAGCCCAGCAGAACCAACCCATAAAACTTCTTGCGGTGTATAAACATTTAAGATTGCATTAACTAAATCAAGCAATTCTTCATTCGTTGTCGCATCACAACAAAAACATGTATTTTTCTCTAAAAACTCATTAATATTAGGAGTTTTAACTTGTTCAGCTGTTAACGCAACAGGATTTAAACTAGGTACTTCATTAAAAATGTCAATTAAGTTAGATTTTGTAACTGGCTTAATCGGATCATCTTTCATTTTTGTTTGCGCAATCGGCACATCATTAAGATATACTATACTATCTTTAACGATTCTACCATTATTAGGAAATGCAGGAGTACAAACAATCGCTTTGAAATTCATTTTATCAGCTAAGGCTTTCACCTCATGCGCAATATTGCCACGCATAGTTGAGTCGATTTTCTTGTAGAAAGTAGTCTTTCTATTCCACTTTTCAAGGCGGCTAGCAGCTGATTCAATTTGAAGCTCAGCTTTTTCCTTATCAACATTACGTGTTTCTGTATCTACAACTAGAACTTTTGTAATAGAAGAAATTTCACCAAGTGCAATTTTATCAAGTACTTTTACTGATGTTCTCAAGCCATACTTAATAAATTGAACACCTGTATCTGTGGAACCTGTGAAATCGTCTGCAATAACAACATAACTCGGTGGTTTTTTGTAGTTATAGTCTACTAATGACTTCGCAGCCTTAATAGCTTGAATTAAGCTTGCAGGTGAAGCACTTCCGGTACCAGACAAGTCAAAAGCTGTTCCATGGTCAACAGAGGTTCTAATAATCGGTAAACCAACTGTTACATTGATACCGTCCATAAAGTCTACCATTTTAAGAGGAATATGACCTTGATCATGGTACATTGCAACTACAACATCAAATTCACCTTTTGCAGCACGCATAAAAACAGTATCAGGAGGAACCGGACCAACAACATTAATTCCTTCAGCTTTTGCATCTTCAATTGCAGGAATAATTTGCTCCATTTCCTCAACACCAAAAAGGCCACTTTCGCCACTATGCGGATTAAGCCCTGCAACAGCAACTAATGGTTTTTCCTTATCGCTAAGTGCTACTGCGGCGTCATACGCAAGCTCAATTGTGCGAAGAACACGTTCTCTTGTTACTCTATCACAAGCCTCACGAAGTGAAACGTGAGTCGAAACGTGAACAACTCTTAAATCATGCCCTGTTAAAAGCATTGCATAATCTTTAGTATCAGTTAAAGTTGCAAATATTTCAGTATGTCCAGCATAGTGAACACCACCTAAATTAAGTGCTTCCTTGTTAAGTGGACATGTTACAACACCAGCTATTTTTTTTGCTTTTGCATCTGCAATTGCTGCAACAACATAGTCATATGCTGCACGTCCACACTCTGCTTGCACCTTGCCTAACTCATAAGCTGAATGTAAACTTTTTACTTCAATGTAATTAATTTTATCTAGTTCATAATCTTTGATATAGTCTTTTGAAGCGTTTAAACAATTAAGTTCACGATTATCGTTTAAAATTTCTTTAGCACGCTCTAAAACTTGCGTGTCACTATATATAACACAGCGATAATCAGTTGCTAATTCTTTTGTCGCCTTTAAAGCTATCTCAGGGCCAATTCCAGCAGGATCGCCAATAGTAATACCATAAACTTTATTTGCCATAAAATTCCCCTAGTATGAAATTTTTAACTCACTTTCATATTATGCTACTAATTAACTCTAAGCAAGTATTATCTTACAAAAAATTAAAAAAAAATACATTTCTTATTAGTTAAGCCCCTTTAGAAAGATATTTCTTTAAAGGCTCACTAAAATTGTGCTCATTATAAATTGTAATTCCATTATATTTTAATAAATTAGCAGTAACTCCATTCCCACTAATTAGCTTTTTTGTGAAAGTTCCATCATAAATTTCACCACAACCGCAAGAAGGACTTTTGCTTTTTAAAATTGCTATACTAGCATTAAGAGTTTTTGCGATCTCCAAAGTCTTTTTAGCTCCAAGCATAAATTCATCAGTCACGTCACTACCAGTTTTTGTTAATATTTTTAATGGATTAGAGCTAACTACCTCTGATTGGGTTCGTGGAGTTTCTAAACCGCCCAAAACTTCAGGGCAAAGTGCAATAGCCTTACAATCAAGCACTAGCTCTTGAAGTTCATTATTCAAATTTGAACCAACATTATACCTACACTTAACACCACAAAGACAGGCACTTACAATAATCATAATAAATCTCCAAACTGTAAAATATAAATTAATTAAAAAACATTTAAAATTGAAAAAGAATTATTATAAATTATTAAAAAAACATCAAGTTCTTATTGACTTTGTTAAAGTCGGACTTTATTCTAGAAATGTAAAATATGGTTACCTTATAATAAAGCTAGAATTTATTTCTTGCTACTAAAAAAACGTTAAATATACTTGGAGTTGGAAATGCACAAAAAATTATCGCATTTAATCATTGTTTCATTAATTTTAATTTGTAGTGCATGTGCAAATGTCACTGCAGATGCAAGCCGTGCAAGCGGCATTGATGAGTTAAAAAAGTTTAGCCAAGTTTTAAATATTGTTGAAAGATTTTATGTTGAACACCCTGAGCGTAGGGATTTGATAGATGGCGCATTAAAAGGCATGTTACAAAGCCTAGACCCTCATTCTGACCTTTTAACTGATAAAGAATTTAAGGACCTACGAGAAACTTCTTCTGGTCAATTCTTTGGAATTGGTGTTGAAATAAGCATGCAAGATGGTAGACCGACGGTTGTAAGCCCGATTGAGGATACTCCTGCTTTTAAAGCTGGACTCAAAGCTGGTGATGTTATCTTATCCATTGATGAAAAAACTACTCTTGATATGAGCTTACTTGAAGTTGTATCAAAAATTCGTGGAACAAAAGGTACTACTGTTAAATTAAGCATGCTATCAAAAGGTTCTACAAAGCCTAAAGATATTAATATTATGCGTGATCAAATTCCGCTTATTAGTGTTAAATCTCGTGAACTTGAAGATGGTTATTATTGGATTCGCTTAACTCGCTTTAGCGAAAAAACAACTGATGAACTTGAAGAAGCTCTTAACATTGCAACAAGTGATAAAAATTTTAAAGGAATAGTGCTTGATTTGCGCAATAACCCTGGTGGACTTTTAAATCAAGCAGTGAGCGTTTCTGATGCATTTTTAACAAATGGAGTTATTGTTTCAATGCGTGGTAGAAGCCCTAACTCAATGCAAGAATTCAGTGCAAGTGCCCAAAGCAATGATATTAAGGCTCCAATTGTTGTGCTTATTAATCCTGGTTCAGCTTCTGCCTCTGAAATCGTTGCTGGAGCACTTAAAGACCATGGTAGAGCTTTAATTATTGGAGAGCGAAGCTTTGGTAAGGGCTCTGTTCAAAATATCATTCCACTTTCTGATGGCTCTGGAATTAAACTTACAGTTGCAACTTATTACACGCCATCTGGCGATTCTATTCAAGCAGAAGGTGTTGTGCCTGATGTAGAAATTGAATTTATTGATCCAGAAGGCAATAAGACTGAAAAATCTCGCATTATTCGTGAGGGTGATTTAAACAGGCATATTGAAGTAAAAGATTCTTCTAATATAAAGAAGCAAAATCTGATTAGCCAAGATGAAATTAATAAGATTGTTAGCAATCAAAACCCTAAATCTAATCCAGCGTCTAGTGAAGTTAAAGATTTTCTAGCTAAAGATAATCAGTTGCGCATGGGTTTAGAATTTGTAAAAAATATTAGACAATAACTATTTGAAGAATAATAAGGATTAAATGAAACTTCTACAAGATACATGGTCGTATCTATATGACGGATTTAAAACTTGGGGTAGCTACTTCTTTAAGCCCTACCCTCATTCAAGACGAACTATTAGCGGTGCTTTGCTTTGCACAAGTATTTGCATCGCTATTATAATACCTATTGAGCTTTTTAACAAAATTTCAGAATATTTTGAAAATAGCTCTTTAGCTACGACTCAAGATCAAAGCATCGAAATAACAAAAGAAACTCCACAAGAAGCCAAAAAACTCATTCCAATCGAACAAAAAAACTCTTCCAAAGAAACAAAGAAACAGCAACTTGAGCGTGAAAAAAAAGAACAAGAAAAAATTGCTCAAGAAAAACTGCGAAAAGAAAAAATATTAGAAGCTGAGCTTGAACTTGCAAGAATTGAACAGGAAAAATTAGAGCAAGAAAGAATTAAAAATGAAAAAATAAGAAAAGCCGAGCTTGAGCTTGAGCAAGTTAAACTTGAAAAAATTAGACAAGCAAAGCTTGAACTTGAGCGTATTGAGCAAGAAAAAATTAAACAAGCACAACTTGAGTTAAAAAAGATAGAACAAGAAAAAATTGAACAAGAAAAAATTCGCCAAGAAAAAATTCAAGCCGCAAAGCTTGAGCTTGAAAAATTAAAAGAAGAAAAGCTTGCACAAACTGAAAATGAACTTGCCAAGATACAAGAGGAAAAGTTAAAGCATGAGAGCTTAAGGCATGAAAAAATTGCAGAGGCTGAACGTGTTCTTGAAAAAATTAAGCAAGAAACACTTAAGCAAGAAAAGATAGAGCAAGCAAAGATTAAGCAAGCAGAAATTGAACTTGAGCAAATAAAACAAGAAAGGCTTAAACAGGCTGAAGCTGAAAAAGATAAAATCAAGCAAGCTGAGCTTGAGCTTGCAAAGATTGAAAAGCAAAAACAAGATGCAGAACAAAAGGAAGAAGCAAAAAAGCAGTTGTATTTAGGCAAATTATCTGCATCTGATATAGAAAAATATGCAGCAAGGCTTCGCTTTGGCATGGATAATTTTGCTCGTGGTGTAATTAGCAATGATACTCAACCATATTCAGAAGATGCACCAGGGATTGAAAATGCTATTAAGCAAATTGATTACGCAATTTCACAAGCTATTTTGCGCTTAGATTTTTCATGGGATAATGTTCAATTAATCAGCAATGAGCGTATTTTTATTGAAAATGAATCTTTTATTATGCAACGCTTAAAAATTTATTTGCCAATTAAAGCGGCTGAATTTACGTATTATCTCGAAAAGATTTTAGCTTTATGGTCAGAAAATGCAAAGATTGAGCACTTTGGTTCAACAAATAAATTTAAACAAAAAATAAATGTATATTACGGCGAGATTTTAACTCACGAAATATTTTTATACCCTTTAAATGAAAACGCTAAAAAAACAAATTATGCAGCTTCACCTGCACCTAAAATATCTATAATCATAGATGATATTGGTGAAAATCAAACTAGATTTGAAAAGCTTTTAGCTTTAAATGTGCCGATAACTTTTTCTGTATTGCCATATGCAAAAAATGCTCGACGTCAAGCAGAAGAAGCTTGGGAGGCTGGTCAAGATGTGTTTTTGCACATGCCATCTGAACCACTTAATCAAAAGCTAAAAACTAAAAAAATGCTCACTACTAATATGAGTGAAAAGCAAATCGCAAGACTATTAGCTGAAATGATGGATAGAGTTCCACTAGCAGTTGGACTTAATAATCATATGGGGTCAAAGCTAACAAAAAATGAAAAAGCCCTTAAACTTATTAGTGAAATAGCAAAAAATCAAGGTTTATATATCGTTGATAGTCTAACAACTAAAGACTCTATTTTTGCGGATATTGCTAGGACTAAAGGAGTTACGGCTTATGTTCGTGATGTATTTTTAGATGATGGTGATAAAATAACTGAAAATAGCGTTTTAGAACAATTAAGACAGGCTGAAAAAATTGCAAAAAGCAAAGGTCAGGCAATAGTAATTGGGCACCCTCGAGTTGAAACAATTGAAGCCTTACAAACTTGGCTTAAGACTAAAGATGTTGAAATTCAAATTGTACCACTTCGTGTTTTATCTACTAGTTAG
>CAYJPK010000048.1:0-16262 GCA_964372035.1 uncultured Desulfovibrionaceae bacterium
CACTGCGAAAGCATAAGTGCAATTTTATTGCACTGTTAAGTGCTAGAGCAAGTGTGACTTTGCTTACGTTGATGGTAGTGATTCAACTTAAAATACTATATTGTAATGTAAGACTTTATATATTGAAACATATTTAAGCTATTATGAGATTTACAGAAGCATACGGATAAACAACAAATTTAAAACTAAGGTCATTATTAAAATTATTATATTAAGTGTAAAAGAAAACCTCCCCAATAGGAGAGGTTTTCTTTTACATAAAAACTTCGTATGATCTTAACTTATAAGTCAAACAATAGCATTAAAAGAACTTGCTAATATAACCTTGAACAAAAATAATAAGTACAATTATAGGCAAAATATAAGTTAAATAAAATCTTGCAGCTTTAGGAAATTTAAGACCTTTTCCATGGTCTGCTTCAGCAATAAAGTTATCCCAACCCCAGCCGTAGCGTGAACAGCAGAAAAGTAAATAAACAAGACCGCCAATTGGTAAAATATTGTTACTTACAATAAAATCTAGTAAATCTAGAACATTAGTATCTTTTCCTAGGGGCTGAAAACCAGCTAGAACATTGAAACCTAGAACACATGGAATTGAGCCAATACTAATTAAAAAGAAATTCAAAATTGCAGCTTTTTTACGGCTGAAACCGTGAATATCAATCCAATATGCCATTATATTTTCAAAGACAGCAACAACAGTTGAAAGCGCTGCAAAGCTCATAAACACAAAGAATAAAATAGCCCAAATGTTTCCAGCCGGCATACTATTAAAGATATTTGGGAGCGTTACGAAAACTAGTTTCGGTCCAGCACCAACATCAACACCAAAAGAAAAACACGCAGGAAAAATAATCAAACCAGCTAAAAAAGCAACAGATAAATCTAATAACATGATGTTAATAGATTCCCCTGTAAGCGACCGATCTCGGCTGATATAGCTACCAAATATAGCCATAGAGCCTATACCAACACTCAAGGTAAAAAAGGCCTGCCCAAGCGCAGCATATACAACTTCCCAAAGTCCGATTTCAAGCATTTTGTTAAAATCAGGTTTAAGGTAGAATAATATTCCTTGCTCAGCATTTGGAAGACTAACAGCACGAAATACAAGCACTAAGAGAATAACAAACAAACCACTCATCATTGTTTTAGTAACTCTTTCAACGCCTTTTTGCAAACCAATACCGCAAATCAAAAAACCCAAAAACACGGTTAAAAGAAGCCAAGCAATCATTTCACTTGGACTTGCTAAAAGGGAACCAAAAAAGCCCCCTACCTGTTCAGGATTTAAACCGCTCAATTGCCCTGTTAGGCTATAGTAAAAATACGATAACATCCAACCTGCAACAACAGTATAAAACATCATCAAAAGATAATTACCTGCAACACCAATCAGACCAAAATAATGCCACTTTGCGCCTTTCGGTTGAAGTTTATCAAATGAACCTGCAATATTAAGACGTGATGCCCTACCCACTGAAAATTCCATAATCATAATTGGTAGAGCAAGCATAATTAAGAATAACAAATAAATCAAAACAAAGGCACCGCCACCGTAAGAACCTGTAATAAATGGAAAACGCCACACATTACCAAGTCCTATAGCACAGCCCGCAGAAATTAATAAAAAGCCTAAACGGCTAGCTAATAGTTCACGATTATTGCTCATTAATCTCCCTCTTCAAATTAATTATACAAGGTTCATGCCACGTTTTTTAGCAACAAGCAATGCGCCCCAACCAGCTAAATTCGCTGAATGCTCTGCCTTAACTTCATATATTTCTTTAAAATCTTCATCAGAGCTAAATAATGCCATAAAAGCTTTGCGCAATTCGTCACGCCCTGTAATGTAAATAGGGTCTTTTGTTTGTGCGCTTGCTTTTAGCCCTATAATATCAGAAGTTAAAAGTGCTCCAATTAAATAAGATGTACGTTGTGCTACTGTGCAATCAGTCCAAAGTTCCGCAAGACGCACGCAATAAAGCGCACGATTTAAGCCATGTGCACGTGTTGCCTCGCCACCTTTGACAAGCCAAGTTTCATCAAGCTCTGACTGCAAGTCAACTGAAGCTGCTAAAATCGTGTTACGGGCTAAAGTATCTGTCATTTCACCAGCTAAAGTGCTAATAATCTGCACCATACGGCCGTTTTTATTGATACGTACTAACTTTGTGTGTGAACCAGGAAGCACCACCCAACATGGACCATGCAAATTAAGTCTATCCAAAAGTCCTATAACCTCGACTTCTTCACCACGCATCATATCCATTGAAGGTAGATCATCAACATCAATGCGTCCTTCTTTATTTTTCACTCCAGGAATAAACCAAATAGGTTTATGCCAAATTGTTGGAAAATGTTCGCTAACCATAGCACCTGTCATATCTTCAATGCCTACTGGAACAGCCAAATGTGGAATTTCTTTAAGTCCAAGCCCAGAAGTAATCATTCCAGATGCAACAACTAAATCAACAGCCTCAGGAGCAATGCCAGCTTTTAAGCAAACACCAGCTAAACAGCCAGCAACAGCGCGAGCTAAGGTTTCATTATTTCCAGTAATTGCTGTATCTCGCACACCTACTGGAGTACGAACTTCACTCAAAATTTTATCATCTTTCCAAAGTACTGCACGTGAATTTGTTGTGCCTGCATCTAAGGTAATTATTAATCTCATATCAGCTCCAATTATTTTAGAGTATTAAATTATTTTATTGCATTAATGAATTTTTTACCAAGTTCAGTTAGTTTATCAAACTCATTGGCATTTATAATATCCTTATTAAGCAAGGTGCCGCCAATACCTGCAGCACACACTCCAGCCTTGAAAAATTCATTAATATTTTCAAGTCCCACTCCGCCTACAGCCATAAATTGGCTATTATTTAGCGGACCTAGCAAATCTTTAATATAGCTTGGTCCAGTAGAACCAGCAGGAAAAATTTTAACAATATCAGCACCAAATTTCTGCGCCTGTCTCACTTCTGTAGCACTTAATGCCCCTGGCACGCTGACAAGTCCAAGCTCACGAGTTGTTTTTATTACAGATTCGTCCATATCAGGTGACAAAATAAATTTTGCTCCTGCTTTTTGAGCTGCATAAACTTCATCTTTTTCTAAAATTGTGCCTGCACCAATGCAAATTTCATCGCCATAAATATCATTTAGTTCAGCAATAATTTCTTTTGCAAAAGCAGTATTAAATGTTACTTCAAAAAAGTTAATTCCAGCATCATGTAAAGCTTTCACAGAGGCAATAGCCTTTGTACGCTCAATACCACGAATAATCGCAACAATTCGATCATTTTTTATTTTTTCTATAATCTGCTCACGGTTCATAAGACGTCCTTTCATTTTATTTTTCAAAAATTCATTAACATATTTTATAAAAATTTACAAGAGTTCACAGGCATTTAAAACATATTTAAATAAAGGCTAATCACAAAGCTTAATTGCACTAACAAGCGCAACTGCCTTTATTCCTAAAAGCTCACCTGTAAACCCAAGCCCTTCTTCTGTTGTAGCTTTCAAGCTAACCATATTCTCATTTATTTGTAGTAAATTAGCTATATTTTTGCGAATTGGTAAAATATGCGGTGCAATTTTTGGCTTTTGTGCAATAATACTTAAATCTACGTGACTTAATCTAATACTATTTTCATCAAGAATTTGCAAAGCCTTAGCTACAATTATTGCTGAATTCATATTGTCATTTTTTTCATCATTATCAGGAAATAATGCTCCAATATCAGGCGCACACGCAAGCCCAAGCATAGCATCACTAAGAGCATGTAGAAGTACATCTCCATCAGAGTGTGCAATTATTTTAGGTGCATTTGCTATTTCAACTCCGCCAAGCTTCATATTTCTTGCCTTAGCTTCATCATGCATAGTGTATTTATGAACATCATAGCCAAAGCTTGAAATCGATATTTCTTTTTTATTTTGTGATAACATCTTTAAATCTTCTGGATTTGTAATTTTTATATTGTCTTCGTCGCCTTGAATAAGTTGAACTTCGTCACGACATTTTTCAAGTAGCGCAGCATCATCGGTCACTTCCCATTTGTAGCGAATTGATTTTTTATGTGCCAAATACAGGCTTTCAAACTCAAAGCCTTGAGGAGTTTGAACTGTAACTAACTTATCACGTTCAAGTGTTTTAACTATTTTATCATTTTCAGCTATTTTAACGGTATCTTTCAGCTTTAAAGCAGGAATAACTCCTTTCACTCCACTTTCCAACTTTTCAATAACATCGTTAATTAGCTTTGCTTTGATAAAGGCTCTTGCACTATCGTGAATTAATATATTATTTCGTTCATTTGCCTTAAAGTTGCTTCGTAAAAATTCAAGTGCATTCATAACAGAATCTTGCCTGCGAGTACCACCACAAATAACGTGATATGGCAAGCCAAGACCATGATTTGCTTCTAAGTTTTCAATCTCTTTTTCTTGTTCTTTCAAATGCTCTTCTGGAAATACAAAGATCAAGCCATCAATCTTAGGACAAAGGCTAAAAGCCTTTGCACTATGCCAATACAAGGGCAAACCTTGCCATGAGATAAATTGTTTTGGTTTATCTAATACTTGTGCCAAGCGAGTGCCAGAGCCTGCCGCTAAAATTATTGCTTTCATAACTATCCTAAATTAATCTCTAATATTATATAGTTGTAAGTTTAAAACTTGAAAAACACAATATTTTTTTACTAATTTTCTTTTTTTTTAAAATTTTCAAAAAACTTAAAATAAAGCGTGACATGATAAACTTTTAAGCGTATAATTTTTTTATATTATTATATATTTCCTTATACATACGAATTAAACATTCAGATAACATATTCTAGTAAAACAGTTAGTAAAATAATTTTATTGATTTATCCGTATTTTTTTATAGCTATTTGCAAAAGTTAAAGAAACATTAAATGTAAATTTACATGCAACATATTATAATTGCATGAATTTTAAATATTAACAATTTTGTAAGCAGGAGGATTTAAAATGAAGTTGAAGTTACTTGGAAAAGTATTAGTTTTTACTTTAACTCCAATTGTTTTAGGGATAGTTTTATTAACAACAATAGCCTCAAACCTATCATCACGTGGTCTTTATGGTATGGCTGACGTCCAGTTGCTTGAATATGCATCAAAGCAAGCATCAGAGATCGACAATATTGTGAAAAGTGTTGTTTCACTTGGAAACCTTTCAAGCTCTATGGACAATATTGAAAATTTAGTTGTACTTGCAAATAAAGAAAAATCAGGTGAAGAGCCTTCTGCTGAATTTAAAGACACACAAACTAAAGCAATCAACTATTTAGCTGAAATAGTTGAAGATTTTAACGATGTTACAGTTGCAGTTATTGTTGATAAAAATGCAAAAATAATCGCTGGATCTTCAGCAGCAAGCATGAAGTTTGATGTTAGAAATTACAAAAGTATTATTGATGGGCTAGCTGGAAAATCTAGCATTGAAACTAGACTTTCGCAAACAACAGGCAAGATGAGTGCTATGGTAGCAACACCAATTACAGATGATGCTGATAATATTGCTGATGGTGTTTTACTTTTAGTTCTTGATTTAGCCTCAATTGCAAATGAAACAATTCAAGATGTTAAGCTAATGCCAAGTTCTAATTTATTTATGCTTGGAAGTGATGGTGTTATGCTTATGGAAAGGTCATTTCCAGAGTTAATCGGCAAAGATAACACTATATATGAGTATGTCCGTACAGTTTTAGCTGAAAAAAACGGTATTACTCGTTATGAGTGGGAAGGCATCGACAAATTAACTCACTTTGCTGAATTACCTACAACAAAATGGATTGTCGGTATTGAAACAGATGAAAGCGATTTTTATACTGTTTCAGATGAAATAGCTTTAATTTTATCACTTGCTGGTTTGGTAATAGTATTAATCGTTGGAATTATTGTATATGTTGTTATCAAAAAAGTTGTTGTAACTGTTTCTCACAGTGCTATAATTGCAAGTTCTGTTGCTAGTGGTAACCTTGAACTTACTCGTGAACAAGAAATGCAAATCCAAGAAGCTTTAAAACGAAATGATGAATTTGCGACTTTAGCCGAAGCATTTAGTGCCATGATTAAAAATCTTGCTAAAATGGTATATGATTCGGAAGAAAAGAGCAAAGAAGCTCAAAGTGCAGCTGAAAGTGCTGAAATCGCATCAAAAGAAGCTGAAAGATCTGCCGTTGAAGCTGAAGAAAAAAGAAAAAGTATACTTGTTGCCGTTGAAAAGCTTGAAGGTATTGTTAATAATATTGCTTCTGCCTCAGAGCAACTTTCTGCTCAAATTGAAATTTCAACTCAGGGAGCTGAAGAACAATCTGCACGTATGGCTGAAACTTCAACTGCAATGGAAGAAATGAATGGCACAGTATTAGAGGTTGCTAGAAGCTCAAGTGAAAGTGCAAAGATAGCTGATAGCACAAAAGAAAAAGCAACTGCAGGTGCTTCAATTACTCAAAAATGCCAAGATTCTATGGCAGATGTTAAAAATGAATCCTTGAAATTGCGTAATAATATGAGTGAACTTGCAAACCATGCTCAATCTATTACTGCTGTTATGGGTGTTATTTCTGATATTGCTGACCAAACTAACCTGCTTGCACTTAATGCGGCAATTGAGGCTGCAAGAGCTGGCGATGCCGGTCGTGGTTTTGCTGTTGTTGCTGATGAGGTTCGTAAATTGGCTGAAAAAACTATATCTTCCACTACTGATGTTGCAAATGCAATTAGTGCAATTCAGCAAAGTACCGAAGTTAATGTTAAGCAAGTTGATATGGCTGTCGAGCGTATTGAACAAGCAACTGAGCTTGCTATTGAGGGTGGAGAGGCCTTGCAAGGTATCCTAGAAATGGCAGAAGAAAGTGCTGATGGTATTCGCAGTATTGCAACTGCAAGTGAAGAACAATCAGCAACTTCTGATGAAATTTCACAATCAATTGTAACTGTTTCAAACATTGCAAATAATACTGTTAGTGCTATGAATGAAGCAAGCTCTGCTGTTGCTTCACTAGCAGATCAAGCCCAACAGCTTGCATCTTTAGTTGAAAATTTAAAAAACAGCTAATATCTGTAAATTTAAAATAATTTAAAAGGCCAAGGAGTGTCAAAACTTCTTGGCTTTTTTACGTGCCATAAAAATCATAAAAATTTGCAATCTAGTTTAATAAATGTTAATTAAAAAATTATACTACTATATGGAGAAAGAGATGATAGTTGAAGTTAATAAAGAAAAATGCTGTGGTGATGGTTTTTGCTTAAAGGTTTGCCCGGCTCATAATTTTTATTTTGATGAGGATAAAAAGGCGACTGTTGTTGATAGGGATCGTTTTGGCTGTATATTTTGCGGTCATTGCGTTGCTGTATGCCCTAAAGACGCAATCAAATTAAAAGCAAATCCGCATGAAGATTTTAGTGGTAAGCGCCCAAATATTAGCGAAGAAGATTTAGCTACTTTAATAAAGACTCGTCGCTCAATTAGAGCTTATAAAGATAAGGCTGTACCACGTGAAATCATTGAAGAATCACTTGATACAATGCGATATTCACCAACCGGCAGCAATATGCAACGTGTTGAATGGGCCGTCATTGACAACAAAGAAAAACTCGCTGAACTTGGTCAAATCGTTTATAAGTGGATTGAAACTGTGCCAGGAAGAGAAAAGGTTGCGCAAAACTACCGTGATGGAAAAGACGTTCTGCTTCGTGGCGCACCATGTATTATTGTAAACCATGCACCGATTGATTATTGGCTAAGCGTTCAAGATTGTTCAGTTGCCGCAGCTTACCTTGAACTTGTTCTGCATAATAAAGGTCTTGGCTCATGTTGGGCTGGTTACGTTATTGGCGCAGCCCTTAATCTGCCAGAAGTCAAAGAATTCTTTAATGTTCCGCAAGCAAACCAAATCTATGCAGGTCTTATGGTTGGTTATCCGCAAATTCCTTATAAATATATCCCAAAACGCAAAAAATTGCGCTTAAAATGGATTGACTAAATATGAAAAATATTGAGCAAAATATTTGTGTAATTACTGGCTCAAGTGGAGGTATCGGGCAAGAACTTGCCCGTGCCTTTAGTTTGGGCAACTACAAAGTAATCGGTTTAGATGTAGTTGAAAACAATTTGCAAGAAATTGATTTCATTAAAGTTAATCTGCAAAATGAAAATGAAATTTTGGCAGCTTTTAAAAAAATTGAAGAAAAATATAAGCATATCAACGTACTAGTTAATAATGCTGGAATTACAAAATTACATAAAAATATTATGGAGCTTAGCACCGCTGAATTTGATAGTGTGATAGATGTGAATTTACGTGCTGCCTTTATATGTTCTAAGGAATTTATTCGCTTAAATACAGGTCAAGCTTATGGACGCATTATAAATATTGCTTCAACAAGATATAACCAAAACGAAGCTAACTATGAAGCCTATGGTTCGTCAAAAGGTGGTCTTGTGGCATTTACTAATAGCCTAGCGATATCATTATCAGATACTAAAGTCACAGTTAATGCTGTTAGTCCTGGTTGGATTTGTACTGAAAACTATGAGCAATTATCAGAGCTTGACCATAGCCAACACCCATCTGGACGAGTTGGAAAGCCTTGTGATATTGCTAACGCTTGTCTATTTTTAGCTGATGTAAAAAATGATTTTGTAAATGCCCATAATTTAATTGTTGATGGTGGCATGACTAAAAAAATGATTTATGTTGAGTGACCTTTGCACTTCTACTGTTTAGGTAGGGTTAATCAGTTTTAAGCATAAAACAAAAGTAGCAAAAAAATATACCTTTTAATCTTGACATAATGCAACATAATACCCATATTATTATTTTACTAAAATTAACTTAACGGACTAAAAATAATGAATGAATTAACACCAAGGCAAATTGTCGCAGAACTCGACAAATATATCATAGGTCAAGAACAAGCCAAAAAAATGGTTGCCATTGCAGTGCGTAATCGTTGGCGTCGCCAACAACTCCCTGAAAGTTTTAGAGAGGAAATCGCACCTCGTAACATTATAATGATGGGACCTACTGGCGTTGGTAAAACTGAAATAGCCCGCCGCCTAGCAAAACTCTGCCAAGCGCCTTTCATTAAAGTTGAAGCTACAAAATATACTGAAGTTGGCTATGTTGGGCGTGATGTTGAATCTATGATACGTGATTTGATGGAAATTGCAGTTTCTATGGTGCGTGAAGAAGAAGCCGCAAAAGTTAAAGAAAAAGCTGAAGAAGCTACTGAAAACCGTATTTTAGATTTACTCTTACCATCTCAAGAAGGTAGAGAAAGCACAAAGGAAAAACTTCGTACAATGTTGCATCAGGGGCTTTTAGAAGAACGTGAAATTGACATTGAAATCGAAGATAATTCTGGTGGTGTGCCAATTGGCATTTTAAATATGCCTGGTATGGAGCAAATGGGTAGCCAGCTAAAAGATAGTTTTAAGAGTATGTTTCCTAAAAAAACACTACGCAAAAAAATGAAAATTAGCGCAGCTCGCAAATATATTTTAGAGGAAGAATCCGGCAAATTAGTTGATGAGGAAAAATTATCAGATATTGCTAAAGAACGTGTTGAACAAATGGGCATAGTATTTATTGATGAAATTGATAAAGTTGCGAGCACTTCTTCACACAAATCTTCAGATGTTTCTCGTGAAGGTGTGCAACGTGACTTACTTCCGATTGTTGAGGGTAGCGCTGTTAATACTAAGTATGGCATGGTTAACACTGACCATATTTTATTTATTGCGGCTGGTGCGTTTCATATGAGTAAGCCATCTGATTTATTACCAGAGCTCCAAGGTCGTTTCCCGCTTCGTGCAGAGTTACAGCCACTAGGTAAAAATGAATTTTACCGCATTTTAACTGAACCTGACAATGCTTTAACTCGTCAATATGAGGCTCTACTTGCAACTGAAAAGGTTACTGTTATTTTTACAGAAGATGGACTTCGTGAAATTTCAGCCTTTGCAGAAGATGTTAACTCAAATACTGAAAATATTGGCGCAAGACGCTTGCATACTATTATGGAAAAAATACTATCTGACACTTCATTTGAAGCACCTGATATGGCTGGTGTATCTGTTACCTTGGATAAAGACTTTATCAACGAACACTTAAAAGATGTTAAGAATGATAAAGATTTAAGCAGATATATTTTATAATTTTTTTAAAATATTAGAGTATCAAAAGTCAACATAGCCTATAAAGGCTTTAGCGAAAAAAAGGGAGCTTGCTCCCTTTTTTCAGTTTTGTGTATCAAAACGATTGCCAAAACTAATTTACGCAAAAAACATTTTTAGCCTTTAATATCGCATCATGCTCACCAAATAAATAAACAACATCACCCTCTAAGAGGTTAGTAGTTCCGGGCGATACGATACTTTCGCTACCACGTCGAATAGCCGCAACAGTAACATTATAATTTTTACGCAAATCAATTTCTATAATATTTTTCCCAATTGCCATACTCTCAGCTTCAACAATATAACTCATTACATGAATACCAGTAAAAGCAAGGCTATCAAGATTTGGTAAATTAGAGCCAACAAGATTTAAATCTCGCATCATATCATAATTTTCATTTCTAATTAGCTCAACAAATCTTTCAATTTCTTGATTTGGAATTAAGTAGTGGCTAAGAACACGGGTAAAAATCTCGATTGAAGTTTCAAAATCTTCTGGAATAACATCGTCAGCCCCAAGGCGTTTTAAGGCATGGACTTCACCTAAAAATCTTGTACGCACAACGATATGCAAATTAGGATTTAATTTTCTAGCAGTTGAAGTGATTGCTCTAACAGCAGCAGGGTCAGAAATAACAATAGCTAATACTCTAGCATGTTTAATGCCTAAGTGATCAAGCACAACTTCACGAGTAGCATCACCATGCATAATTGGTTCACCTTCGTTTTTGTAGCGCTTAACTGTATCAACATTCATCTCTAAAATATTGTAATCAATGTGAGTTTCTTTAGCAGTTCTAGCTAAATATTTACCACCAACACCAAAACCAACAATGATAAGATGGTCTTTTAATTTACTATGTTCTGCATTTTCTTTAATTGGCTTAATATGTAGTTTATCAGCCACAAAATTTGAAATGATTGGTGCATAGTGCATGAGTGCAGGAGTCAGCGTCATAGTCATAAGGCTACCTGCTAAAAACAATTGATATGAATTGTCGTTTAAAAGACCTGCTGTTAAGCCTGTACCAGCTAAAACAAAGGCAAATTCCCCAATTTGCGCAAGGCTAATACCAGTTGTGATTGCAATACGAAGCGGGTAACCAATAGCAAGCACACATGGAATAATAATCAATGATTTCACGATAGTTATACATACTGCCCAAAGAAAAACAGAGCCTAAATGTGTCATCAAATATTCGATATTTAAAAGCATTCCAACTGAAATAAAAAACACACTTGTAAAAACTTCTTTAAAAGGTAGTATACCCTCAACAACGCTTAAACTATATTCAGATTCAGCTAGTAGCAAACCTGCCAAAAAAGCACCAAGCGAAACTGATAGTCCTAGTTGTGAAGTTCCAAGTGCAACAGCAAGACAAAGAGCGATTGTGCTTGTTAGTAGGAGTTCACGGTTTTTAGTTCGCACAATATAGCTCATTAAGCGTGGTACAATATATTTTGCTAATACAAAAACACTACCTAAAATTGTAACAGTCTTTCCAGCAGACATTAATATTTCAAGAGTATTTCCACTTTTTGATGTGCCAGCAAGGACTGGTATCATCAGCATCATTGGAATAATTACTATATCTTGTAATACTAAGATAGAAAGGGACATTCTGCCTTGCGGCGATTCTGACAAACCTTTTTGCTGAAATAAGCTCAAGACAATTGCAGTTGAGGAAAGCGAAGTTAAGCAACCGTAAAAAATGGATTGCGAAAGATTACCTTCATGCATATAAAAATAATAAAGGCAAGTAAAACCAGCAGTTAAGACAACTTGTAGTGAACCGCTAATAAATATTGGCTTTCTAAGGCGTGCAAGCTCAGCCCCTGATAATTCCATGCCGATTGTAAAAAGCAAAAAGATAACGCCAACTTCTGCCAGTATTTCAACTGCATGAACATCTGAAACTAAACCAAGTGCAGTTGGGCCACACAAAACACCAGTTATGAGTAGCCCAACAATTGACGGTATTTTTATACGGTGACATATGATGAGTACAAAAATTGAAAGCCCAAAAATGGCGACAATATCATCTAACACAGGTACATGCATAAGAATACTCTTTTATTTAGTGTTTTTAAAAATTACTCAATTGCTTGTCCAATTCGTGATAAGCGGGGAAGTCCAACAATATCAGTTGCATCAGAATCCCATGACCAATACAAACGCCAAGCCTTACCATGAATTGCAGAACGATCTACAAATCCCCAGTAGCGAGAATCCGCAGAATCATCACGGTTATCACCTAAAACAAAATATTTGTTTTCTGGAACTATGATAGGTGAAAAATTATCTCTACGTGGCTCATTAGTATCGCCCAAAATCACATAAGGCTCTTCAACTTTTTCACCATTGCGATATAAAACTTTATTCTTCATTGCAAGGCTATCACCTGGCACGCCAACAATACGCTTAATATAGTCTTTTGATGGGTCTTCAGGATATCTAAACACTATAATATCATTACGTTTAGGAGCTTCGCCCTCATAAATATATGTATCAGTAAAAGGAATTTTTGGACCATACATAAATTTATTTACAAGCAAATGATCACCAATTAACAAGGTATCAAGCATAGAGCCAGACGGGATTTTAAAAGCCTGAAACACAAAGGATCTAATTAAAAAAGCTAAAAATAAGGCGATAATAATTGCTTCAAGATATTCACGCCACACAGGTTTTTTCACCTTTGTCATAATTAGTTTGCTCCGTACTTCTGGGAGATTTCAAGACCTTTCTTTTCTACTTCTGCCTTAAATTCTTCTCTTGCAGCTTTGATTTTTTCAACCAAGCTAGCATCTTGTAGAGCTAAAATTTGAGCTGCAAGCCAAGCAGCATTTCTAGCACCAGCTTTATCAAGTGCTACAGTTGAAACTGGAAAACCTGCTGGCATTTGAACAGTTGCAAGTAGTGCGTCCATACCATTTAAGCTTGAACCACTAACAGGAATACCAATTACCGGCTTAATTGTGCGAGCAGCCACAGCGCCCGCTAAGTGTGCTGCCATACCAGCTGCACAAATGAAAACTTGGCAACCATTATTTTCAAGCTCATCAACTAATTTTTCAGTACGTTCTGGTGTTCTATGCGCAGAACTAACTGTAAATAAGAATTTAATTCCTAATTTATTCAAAATTTCAGTACATGGTGCAATAGTTGCTTCATCAGAAGCTGAACCAATAAAAATTGCTACTTGTGCCATATTATCCTCTCTTTATTTATTTTTTATACGTTTTAAGCCCTTATCACCAATATCACGGCGATAATGACCTTTATCCATTTTTATTTTATCTAATGCTATATACGCATTTTTCTTAGCTTTTTCCAAGTCTTCACCAAGCGCACTCACACATAAAATACGTCCGCCAGTTGAATAATATTTACCATCTTCAAATTTAGCACCAGCGACAAAAACCTTTGAATCTTCTAGCTCATTCGCCTCAGAAATACCATTTATTTCCATGCCTTTTTCATAATCAGCTGGATAGCCCTTAGCACTAAGCACAACGCCAAGAGCTGATTTTGGGCTAATATCAAGCTTAACTAGATGTAATTTTTTTGCTAAAGCCGCCATAATTAATTCATATAAATCACTATTTAAGCGCATAAGAAGAGGCTGACATTCAGGGTCACCAAAGCGAACATTATATTCAACAACCTTCGGACCATCTTTTGTAATCATTAAGCCTGCATACAAAATACCGCTGAAAGGGTGTCCTTGTTTTGCCATTTCTTTTAAAATCGGTAAAACTGTAATTTCAGTTGCCTTTGTAATCTCATCATCAAGTAAAACTGGTGCTGGGCTATAAGCTCCCATTCCACCGGTATTTGGACCCTTGTCGTCCTCAAAAATTGCCTTATGGTCTTGAGCAGACGGAAGAGCAAGCGCATTTTCACCATCACAAAAACAAATAAGCGAAACTTCCTCACCTATCATAAATTCTTCGATAAGAACCTTAACACCTGCTGTGCCTAGTTTTTTATCAAGCATAATGTCTTTTAAGGCCTCAATTGCCTCATCTTCTGTCATAGCAACGACAACACCCTTGCCTGCTGCTAAACCATCTGCCTTAATTACAATCGGTGCGCCCTCTTTTTTTACATAATCATAAGCACTATCATAATCAGTGAAAACTTCTGCCTTAGCAGTTGGAACTCCAGCCTTTAACATAATATCTTTTGCAAATGATTTACTTGCCTCAAGCTGAGCACACCATTTATCAGGTCCAAAACATGCAATACCCTTTGCGCTCATCGCATCAACTACACCTAAGCTTAGTGGAAGTTCAGGACCAGGGATTACTAAGTCAATTTTGTTTTCTAATGCAAATGCAACTAAGCCATCAACATCATTATCTTTTATATCTATATTTATGGCTTCACTCTTTGTAGCACCATTTCCTGGCGCAACAAAAATTTCTGTAACATGCGAACTTTGTTTTAATTTCCAAGCAAGCGCATGTTCACGTCCACCAGAGCCAATAATTAGGACCTTCATTTTTTACTTCCCCTTTTTGCAATTTGTTGATATGTAATCTTTCAACACTTAATAAATAAAAACGATTTATGAATTTAACATAAGCCTAATATTTCGGCAAGTTTTTATAAGTTAAAAAAAATGCTTTAAATCATTATAAATTTCAATGAGTTAATATAGTTGGAGAAAATATGTCTACGCAAAAATCACGCTTTTTACCACATTTACCAAAAGATATTTTATTACAAAAACAACTTGAGGGCGTTAAATGGACAATTAATCACTCTCTAAACAGCGTTCAGTATAAGAAAAAATTAAACAATGTTGGTATCACAAGCGCTAATGATATAAAATCATTGGACGATATTCAAAAACTACCTTTTAGCTCTGTGGAAGATTTACGTGAAGGCTATCCCCTACCCTTTTTGAGCGTGCCTGAAAAAGATGTGGTGCGTATTCATGCTTCTTCTGGCACAACTGGAAAGCGCAAAATTTTAGCTTATACTCAAAAAGATGTTGATACTTTTGCTCTACAGATGGCAAGATGTTATGAGCTTGCAGGCTTAACTCAAGAAGATAGGGTTCAAATTGCAGTTGGTTATGGTTTATGGACTGCTGGTGCAGGCTTTCAGCTTGGTAGTGAGAAATTTGGCGCATTAACAATTCCTGTTGGACCTGGTAATTTAGAAATGCATTTGCAATTACTTATTGATATGCAAACAACTTGCCTTGGTGCAACTGCTTCAATGGCTCTACTTTTAGCAGAAGAAATTGAAAGGCATAATTTAAAAGATAAAATTGCACTCAAGAAAATTATTTTTGGTGCTGAACCACATAGTCTTAAAATGCGTAAATCATTTGAGGAAAAACTTGGGCTTGAAGCAAGCTTTGATATTGCTGGCATGACAGAATCTTATGGACCTGGAACTGCACTTAACTGTGAGGCGCAAGATGGCTTGCACTATTGGGGAGATTTATTCTACTATGAAGTAATTGACCCTGACACCTTAAAGCCAGTTCCTGATGGTGAGGAAGGTGAGCTTGTCATTACTTCATTATCAAAAGAGGCTACTCCACTTATACGCTACCGCACCCGTGATTTGACTCGTATAATTAGCGGAAAATGTGCTTGCGGTAGAGAAATTCCACGCCATGCAAAAATTAGTGGACGTTCTGATGATATGATAATTTACCGTGGTGTAAATATCTACCCTAGCCAGATTATTGATGTTTTAAATATGTTCCCAGAGCTAGCAGGTGAATATCACATCACCCTATCTCGTGACGGAGCAACAGATAATATGGTATTAAAGGCAGAGAAAAAGCCTAATATTCATTTTGATGATGAGCAAATCACAAAGGCTCTTGAGCGTGAACTTCATAAAAAAATCATGGCAAGAGTTAATGTTGAAATTGTTGAAAATGGTACATTACCAAGAACATTCTCAAAATCTAAGAGAACTACTGATTTACGATTTGAGTAGTAACATGTAGCAGTATATAAGCTACTAAATTTATTTGCGGTTTAATATGTTTGGTGGCTTAGCCACTTTT
>CAYJPK010000049.1:0-16227 GCA_964372035.1 uncultured Desulfovibrionaceae bacterium
ACTAAATTCTTTTATTATAATATGTTAAAATATTTTTCATCATCGACTATTTAATATTTTGGCAATTTGCTCGCTTTGCCCATTAATCGCAATGACAGAATTTTAGCTTTGCATTACTAAAAATAAAAGCGGTTAAGCCACAAAAAAAATAGTTTACCGCCTTATTGGCAATAAACTATTTTTTTTATTTTAAAATGTTAAGCTGTGTGGATATCTTCACTATTGATTTCAGCTCTAAACTTTCTGGATAATCTAAATACAATAACTTTTCTGGAAGATAGCATAATTGCTTGATCTGTTTGAGGGTTACGTCCACGACGTTCATTTTTCGCATAAGCTTCAATTTTACCAAATCCGCTTAGCAATAAGGCATCATCTGACTTAATTGCTTTTTTCATGATATCAAGTAGAGTTTCAATAGTGTTTTTGACATCCAACCTATTCCTATCCGTTTTTTCATAAATGGCTTCAACAATATCAGCCTTAGTTAAAGCTTTGTTCATAATACCTCCAACACGGATAAAAGGTTAACAAAATGTCGATTAGTCATCATAAGTTTAATTGCAATGTGTCATTTTTTATAGTATTACTCTTTTTGCTTTGTTTGTAAAGCTCTTTTTTTAGTAAAATACTGTTTTTTTTTAATTTTCTGGTGCTTTTTTGGTGTAGCTATAATATAATTATTTGAAATCAAAGGAAATTTTTTAAGTTGTTAAAAAATAAGATAAAATTTAATTTGCCTTCTAGCTTTAATAAGAAGGAAAATTTCACTATCATACCGATATTCTTGCCTTATCTTGGTTGTGAGTATAGATGTGTCTTTTGTGCTCAAGAAGTTCAAACTGGAAGAGGTATAATAAATGAGCGGAGTTTAGACGATAGCTTAAAAAATCAGTATAAATTTCATGGAAAGGAAAAAAATATTGAATTAGCATTTTTTGGTGGAACTTTTACTGCTCTTAAAGCAGAAATTCAATCAAAGTGCATCGACTTTGCAAATGAAAAGATTAAAAATGGCGAAATTAAACGCCTTAGATGTTCTACTCGACCAGATGCAATAGATGCTTGTATCTTGAATAAACTATCTGCTAATAATTTTCACCTTATAGAGCTTGGTATTCAGAGTTTTAATGATACTGCACTAAAAGAATCTAATCGTGGGTATTGTAATAAGATTGCAATGCAAGCTTGTGAGGAGATTAAAAATTCTAAGCTAAAACTAGGTATTCAATTAATGCCATCAATGCCTGGACTTAGTGTTGAAAATTTTTTAAAAGATGTTGAAATAGCACTTTCATTTAATCCTGCTTGTTTACGCATTTATCCTTGCCAAGTTATAAAAGGTACCGTTTTAGCTAAGAAATGGCTTAATAAAGAATTTAAGCCTTGGGATCTACAAACAACTATTTATGCTCTAACTCAAGCCTTAAAAATGGCATGGGAAAAGGAAGTTCCTGTTATTAGAATGGGACTAGCACCTGAAGCTGAACTTTTAGATTCGATATTGGAGGGAGCTTGGCACCCAGCCTTAGGCAATTTAGTTCAAGCAAATGCCTTATATGAAATGGTGAAAAATAAAATTGAACTTAATGCCTTTACTAAAATACTTTCAGCAGAATTACCTTCAAGCTGTCAAGGATTTATAGCAGGGCATAGCGGTGAATTACGTCAAAAATGGTTTGAACTTGGTCTTGAATTTAAAAATATTAAATGGATTAGAGAAAGTGTAACTTGTTCATTTGTTTGCGAATAATTTTTTAACCTTTTGTAAAAAGAAATCCCTCATTTGAATTAAATTCATTTGAGGGATTTTCAATTTCAATTATAAGCTAAAATTAATCTATGGTAATAAATATAAACCAAGCGCCATAATAGCACCAGTCCAGAATAATACCATCGTACAATAACCCATAATGTCTTTAACACCTAATCTTGCAATACCCAAGAGAGGTAATGCCCAGAACGGTTGAATCATATTTGTCCACTGGTCACCATAAGCAATACTCATTGCAACCTTACTTGGAGCAACTCCAAGAGCAAGGCCTGCTGGAATATTGATTGGTCCTTGAACAGCCCATTGACCGCCACCAGATGGCACGAAGAAGTTAATCAAGCCACCAGATAAGAAGGTGTATAATGGGAAGGTTTCAGGTGTTGAGATTGAAACGAAGCCGTTTGCAATTACAGCAGCTAAGCCAGTTTTGAGCATAATGCCTTGCAAGCCAGCATATAATGGGAACTGCACAGCGATGCCCGCAGAGCCCTTGATTGCTTCGTTCATGGCACGTACAAAGTTAATTGGTGTTCTGTGTAAAATGATACCTGTAAAGAAGAACATCATATTTACGATATTTAAGTTAAGGTTAAATCCCTTAGTCATAAAGTACCATACTAAGTAACCAATACCCATAGCACCAAGCAACATTGAGATTAATGAACAATTCTCAAGTTTTTGTGCAGGAGTCATATCTTCTTTGTTAATAATTTGTTCTTCTGGATCTTCTAACATTTCAGGTGGAACGCTAACAATATTTTCTTTAGCAGGAGCCATTAATTTAAAGAGAATTGGCATAGATAAAATCATAAGACCGGTAATTGTCAGGTTGCTTGAAGAAAAGATAGTTTGAGTAACAGGAATAATAGGATCTAAACCTTTTTCAATAAGAACTTTTTCAACAATATGCCCTTTTGTTGCAACTGCTAAAGGAATAGAACCAGCAATACCACCATGCCAAACAACGAAGCCTGAATAAGCAGCAGCAACGGTGAAAGCGTAGTCAACACCTTGAATTCTGCGTGCTAATTCTCGAGCAAGTAATGCACCTACAACAAGTCCAAAACCCCAGTTAATAAAGCTTGCAATAGCTGCTACAAAAACTGCAAACATTGCAGCTTCAGTACCATTTCGTGGTAATCCAGCTAAAGTGTATAAAAGCTTTTTAACAGGCTTACTACTAGCCATGGTGTGTCCGCATATAAGAACAAGCATCATCTGCATAGAAAAAGCAAGAAGTGCCCACATGCCACCACCCCAAGCTCCTAAAACTTCAATAAGTGATGAGTCAGTAAGTGTCCATGCAGCAATGAAAGCAATAAATGTGAGAATAACAGCAAATAAAAATGCGTCAGGCAAATATTTGCGCATCATTACTACAAAGAAATTTGCTATAGACCTAATCATATACCCTCCTAAGGATATCTCTAATTACAAATGAAAAAACAATGGAAGATTATCTTATATTTAAGTAAAAGTAAATCTTTTTTTCTACTTAAATATCCATAGTTTTTAAATTAGGTGAAACTTCAAAATCAGCAGCAGTAGCAGCTTTTACATCTTCTACGCTAACATTTGGAGCCGTTTCCATTAAAGTCAATTTTGGTAAATATTTAAATACAGCTAATTCAGTAACAATCATGTCAACTTGTTTTGCAGCTGTTAAAGGCAAAATACATTTTTTAAGAATTTTTGGCTTGCCACCAGCAGTGTGCTCCATAGCAACAATAACACGCTTAGCTCCAACTACTAAATCCATAGCACCGCCCATGCCGGCAAGTCTTTTGCCTGGAATCCACCAGTTAGCAAGGTTAGCTTCTTCGTCAACTTCCATAGCTCCTAAAACAGTGATACCTAAATGTCCACCGCGAATAATGGTAAAGGAAGTTGCGCTATCAAAACAAGCACCACCTTCTAAAACTGTAGAAGGCTTGCCACTTGCATTTGTAAAGTCTTTATCTTCATTTTCAGGGCTAGGAGCAGGACCTTGGCGTAAAAGTCCGTTTTCACCATGTAATACAATATTAATTTCTGGTGAAATATAATTAGAAACTAAAGTTGGGATACCGATTCCAAGGTTGGCAACATCGCCATCTTTAAATTCTTGAGCAACTCTTTTTGCAATTAAATTTTTTGAATCCATTTTTTACTCCTTAAACCTTAACTAAGTAGTCAACAAGAATACTTTGTGTATGAACTGTATCAGGGTCAAAATAGCCATCAATTATATTTTCAACTTCAGCAATAACAGTAGTTGCTGCAGTTGCCATAATAGGGTTAAAGTTTCTAGCAGTACCACGGTAAATTAAATTACCAGCTTTATCGGCACTATGAGCATGAATAATAGCAAAATCCGCTTTAAGTGCTTCTTCAACTAAGTACTCAACTCCATTAATGATAAGTTTTTGTTTACCTTCTTCTACAACAGTTCCAACTCCAGTTTGAGTCAAAATAGCTCCAAGACCAGCACCACCAGCCCTTATACGCTCAGCTAAAGTGCCTTGTGGAATAATTTGAAGTTCTAATTTTCCTTCGTCCATTAAGTTACCACTTTGAGGATTAGTTCCAACGTGAGTAACGAGTGATTTAGTTATTTGACCACTTGCAACAAGGCGTGATAATCCACGTCCATCAAGGCAATGGTCATTTGAGATACTTGTTAAGTTTTTTGGTCCAGCTACAACAAGCTCATCAATCATGTCGTGCGGAACACCACATGGCAAAAAGCCACCAAACATAATACTGCTATTATCTGTTACTAGCTTTGCTGCTTCACTTATGGTTATAATTTTTGCCATAATTCCCCCATAAAATAAAATTCAATTTATTATAAGTTTATAAAAACTAATCTTTAAAAATTAATATGATATATTTTTCAAAAGATTACAAGAAAATAATGACATAAAAAAATAATGTGCGGAAGTTTAACTATGAAGTTTTGCGATAACTTATTAACAATTTTTACTTTTGTGGAATTTATTTAATTTAAAAAATAATATCAAATAATTAAAAACTTACCAATAAGCTTTTAGATTCTTTTTAGATTGTAAATATCAGTACGTCTGTTTTTTAAAAGAGGCAATTGCTCTCTTAAGCTATCAATATTTGAAAGATTGATTGTAGTATAGCTAACAGCTTCTTTTTCATCTAGTCTAGAAATTACTGTCCCAAAAGCATCAACAACTAAACTGTTTGCATAAGAAACATAGCTTGCATCAATATCTCTAGCTGGAGCAGTTCCAACTGTAAATACTTGATTGTTAATTGATTGAGAACGAAACATAATTTCCCAGTGACTTGGTCCTGTTGTCATATTAAATGCGGCAGGTACAATAATAAGCTTTGCACCATTTAAAGCCATTAATCGCCCAAGCTCTGGAAAGCGAAAGTCAAAGCAAATGCATAGTCCAAAAGTACCAAACTCAGTGTCAAAAGTTGTAATTTCATTGCCAGCGCTTAAAACCTCTGACTCCATAAAGTACTGACCATTTTTTATATTTATATCAAATAGATGCATTTTGCGATGCTTAGCAATTTGTTCGCCCTGTCTGTTAAAAACATAAGCTGTGTTGTATATTTTATCTTCATAAGCTTCAGGGCATGAGCCTGCACTTAAGTATAGATTATATTTTTTTGCTAAATTCGAGCAAAATTGCCACATATCGCCAGCATCTGCTTCTGCATAAACTGCGAAGTTTTGAAGCGCATATGGACAATAAAACATTTCAGGCAAACAAACAAAATCTAAATTTTCCGATTTTATTTGTTCAAATTTTTGCTCAAGATATTTCTTTGTATCTTGTTTTTTTGCAAAACTTGGCATTTGTATTTGAGCTAACTTAAAATTACTCACTTTCAAGCCTTGCATTTAAATTGCTAAGATGTTTATCAGCACAACATTCAGCACTTAAGAAAAATATTAAATCATTTAGTGTTTCGTACTGGGCAGTGCAAAAGAGGGTTCGCCCGTCACGTGTTTGCTTAACTAAATCAACAGCAACAAGCGAAGAAATATGGTGGCTTAAAGTAGAAGGTGCAACTCCAAGTATTTTTTGAAGCTCTCCAACCGAAATTCCACCCTTGCCCACCTTTACTAGTTGGCGGTAGATGCTAAGTCGTGTCGGGTGACCAAGTTCTTTTAAAATTGCAGAAGCTAATTGTGTCTCCACGATATTTTACTCCAAAATTTTATATTAAAATATTAATATATAGTATTTTAAGTTGACATCACTACCATCAAGGTAAGCAAAGTCACACTTGCTCCAGCACTTAACAGCGCAATAAAATTGCACTTATGCTTTCGCAGTGATTGCCTGCTAGCGCAGTAAATGATAGTAATTTCATCTGAAATTACTATACTGTTTAAATTAAAAAAAATAATAACATAATTATACTTTTATTACAAGAAATATTTTTATGGTTATCGAAATATTTTTGTGAAGTTTTTTGTGTGTTTGTCTAGAAGTTGACACTAAATTTGCTTATGATATTATTCATTAAATTAAGCTTTTTTATAATATTAATATATTAAGGGATTTGCGAAGGTAGTAGAAGTGAAAATTCTTTTCTTAGATCAATTTGGAAGCCTTGGTGGTGGTCAACAAATTTTGCTTGAGCTTGTTAAAGCAGTTCAAAAGCTAAAATGGAGTGTATCCGTTATAATTCCAGATGGTAGGTGTTCTGAGAAGCTTAAAGAAATAAATGCAGAGCTTTTAAACTATAAAGAATGTGTTTTGAGTGACGGTAAAAAAAATATTTTTGATATAATTAAACTATTAGTTTTTACCTTGTCATTACTTTTTTCATATCGTAAAAATTTTTCATCAGCTAATATGCTTTGTGCAAATGGTGGTAGAGTATATTTATTATGTTTTTTTGCCTCAATCATTTTTTCTAAGCCAGCTACTTATTATGTGCATATTGATTTAGGAGGCTTTGAAACAAAGCTTTTAAGATGTTTTTTGCTTAGTAAACATACAAAAGCTATTATTGTTCCATCTAAATTTATTTTAAAAAGCTTGCAAGCTAAGGCAGATGGCTTAAAAGATCATCGAGTACAAGTTCTTGAAAACGGGCTTGATGAGAGGTTTAAAGATATACAATATGTTGATAGGTTTTCAGGTAACAGCTTGAAACATATAGGAATTGTTGGGCGCATTTACTACTTAAAAGCTCAAGATGTTTTGATTGATTTAGCTAAAAAATACCCCGATATGCAATTTCATATTTTCGGTGAAGCGTCAAGTGATGAGCAAGCGTATTACAATGAATTGACTAAAAATGCTACAGAAAATATCATTTTTCACGGTTGGGTTGAGAATCTTCCCGAAAAACTGCTTGAAGTACCATTGCAAGTGTGTCTAGTTCCGTCCAGGTGTCTTGAGGCATTTTCTCTTGTTACAGTGCAGATGACAGCTTTATCATGTCTTGTTGTTGTAAGAGATTTAGGTGCATTGTCTGATGCTGCCCAAGATTTAGGGTTGTTTTCTTTTACTGAGGATATGGAGCTTGAAAGCATTATTGAGCAAATAAGTTTAAGCAGTACACAAACGCTTAATCAAAGGATTTTCACTTCATATCAAAAAGTTGTGAAAGATTATTCTTATAGTGCTTTTCAAGACAGACTAAAAAACTTTTTTTCTCAATTAAAAAATAATAATTTAATTTCATAGATGGTTATAAATGCAACATACTAATAAAATAACAGATAAAAAAACAGAGACTACTTATTCAATACTATTAGCAACATATAATGGTGAGCGGTTTATTAAGGAGTTTTTGTGCTCATGTCCTTGGGATAAAGGTGCTAAGTTGATTGTTCGAGATGACGGGTCAACTGATAATACAGTAAATATTATACGTGAATTTGTGAGCAATAACGATGTGAACTTGACCCTGCTAGAAGGTGAGCGATTAGGAGCCATGGGGAATTTTGCAAAATTATTAGAACAAGTTGATACAGATTATTTTTTCTTTGCTGATCAAGATGATGTGTGGGAAGAAAATAAAATTCCATTTATGCTTGAAGCAATGAAGCAGTATGAACTAAAAGCTGGCGAGAATACTCCATTGTTATTATATTGTGATGCGTTTTTAATAGATGCTAGTGGCAATAAATTTCAAGATAGCTTATACTCACGTACAACTATACCGAATAAGTGGAATGAAGAATTTAAAAATGTGCTTGTTATGCCACATGTTCCTGGTTGCACGATGCTTGGTAATAAGGCACTTGCCAAGGCTGCTGTACCAATAGCAAAAGAATCTGTTATGCATGATGCGTGGGTTTTGCAGATTGCAGGAGCGCTAGGTAAAATACATGAACTTGATATCTCACTTGTCCGTTATAGGCAGCATGATGCTAACGTTTTTGGTGCAAAAGTGATGACATTCGGGACAATATTTAAAAAAATATGTGATGGAATTAAGCCAAAGTATGAGTCAATAGTTAAATCTCAAATTCAAGCGAAAGCCTTACTAGAGCATTGCGGTGACTTAATGTCTAATGATAAGAAAGAACTATGCAAGGCATGGGCAAATGCAACGAATGAACCATGGCTCAAAAGACGCATTATCTATGCGAAATATGGCTTTAGAAAAGCAGGGCTTATTCATAATGTAGTTTTATGGGTATGTGGTTAGTAAAGATTAAAATACTAGTGATACGATACAGCATACAAAAATAACATAAACGACGAATATTCAAATAATTGAGGTGTAAATGTCAATAAGTTTAAATGTTTTTATGAAAAAAAATAAATTAATAAAAACAGTATTTCTATTATGCTTAGCTGTTTACCTTATACCCTTTAATAGCTTAGCAAGTGATACTAAAAAAAATGAAAAAACTGATGTTATAGAAACTAAAAGTGCAGAAATAGAAAGTACAAAAGAGCTTAGTAAAAGTGCACCCGTATCTCAAAATCTTCCAATACCATCAGAAGAACCTGAGGCTGCAAGAGGTCAGGACACTTCACTTGCTGAAGTTTGGGGTTCTAGGATTGAAGATTTAAAGGCTTTAACTTCTGAAACTGTAACACTACGTATTAAAGCTGGTATTCAAGCTGAACAACTGCTTGAAAATACACGCAAATATCGTGTTCAATTTACTCGTTTAAATGGTCTTTATCAAGCTTCACGTGGTCACCCAATGGAGCAATTAACCATTGTTCATCAAATGAGTGCCTTAGAAAGTGCTTTAAAAAAAGAACTTCAACCCTTTGATAGTATTATTGAAAACTTAAAGCAAAAAAAGAAAGATATAGCTTATATGCAGGAAGACTTAAATGAGTTTACTTTATATCTTGAAGATTTAGAAGATGAAAAAGTTGCTGATACTAGTGGTTTAACTGTATATCGTGACAAACTATATGAAACAAGCAAATTAATTGATAGAAACTTAATTCAGCTTGAAGGTCTTTCTGCTCCTGCTGCAAGCTCACTTTTGCGTATTGGTTTAGCTGTTAAAAATATTGATACAAATTTGACAGAAATTTGGGAAAAATATTATTTATCAAAAACAGATATGAATAAAGACTCTGTTCTTTCAAGCTATCAACTAGTTGAAGATTGGTTTGAATCAATAGTTTCACGCTTAGATTTTGCATATCCGCAATCAATTCATGAGTGGATAAATGCTCTTAAATCCTTTTTAATAATTAATATTTTAATGGTAGCAGTAGGCTTTTTTGCTTTTAAATATTCATACCTTTTACCACCAGTTTGGCGGCGTGCTACAAAAAATTGTATTAATAAATCAGGGGCTTGGCTTGCAACAGGTTTTGCAATATTGGTTGCAGCCAGTAACCAGTATGATGGCATGTATTCAAGCTTTAATATGATTGGAATTATTCTATTTTTACTTGGACTTGAAAGAATGTCGTGGCAATTTCGCCTTGCAACTACTCCAGAAATAAAAAATATTTCATCGCCTGCTAGAGTAGCTATTTATCCTGTTATTATTGCATTAATTCTTTTATTTTTAGATATGCCTCCACGACTTTTATCATATGCTATTTTTGTCATTGTTAGTATTTTTATTTACTATAATATTAGGTTGGTTAAAAAATATAAAGATGTAAAAATGCCATCTCTTGAATTTTTTATTTTTAACTCTTCAACGTATATAAATATTGTAGTTGTTTTTGCATTGATTTTTGGCTATCCACGTTTAGCTGTTCTGTTACAAGTCTTTTATATCTCTCTCTGTGTTGGCTTAATGTTAGCATTTTCATTATGGAGAATGTTTTTAGCAACTATAGACTTAATTTTTAATAAGGACAAAAAGCCAGTTAGAAATGCAATTGCAGAAGCTCTTTCTGTACCACTTGCTCTTGCTTGCGCCGTTTTTTTATTAGCTCCTATTGCTTGGGCTATGCCAGGTGCCTTTCATTTGCTTGGTAAATTAACTATGCAAAGTATTAGCTTTGGTGAAGCTACTTTTGACTTAACTAAAATTGTTGGTGTGGTTGTTATTTACTTTATATTTCATTCGCTTATAAGTTTCATCAAAGCTGCTTTTGAACAAATGCCAGCACGCTTACCGCATGTTGAAAAGGGTGTTTTTCCACCACTTCAACATATGTTAGTTTACGGTATGTGGATTTTATTTGCCTTTGTCGCACTTGGTATGATTGGCTTTAACTTTGCCAACATTGCCTTTGTTGCTGGTGGTCTTAGTGTTGGTATTGGTTTTGGCATGAAAAATATCTTTGATAATCTTATAAGTGGGATAATCATTATTTTTGACCGCTCAATCTTGGTTGGTGATATTTTAGAAATTGGCACTACTCGTGGCACAGTAAAAGACATTAGTATTAGATCCATTACAATTGAAACAGCGGAGCGTGCCTTAGTTATTGTTCCAAATTCGACTATTATGACAGGGCAATTTATCAACTGGACAAGAAATGGCAGACTAATTAGAAGTTCACTTGTAATTGGTGTTGCTTATGGAAGTGATATTGAGCTTGTTAAATCTTTGTTGTTACAAGTTGCAAAAGAGCATGAACATGTGCTTGTTTTTCCTGAACCTTTTGTTTTGTTTGATAATTTTGGTGCAAGCTCTTTAGATTTTACCTTGCACGTATTTATTGATGATTTTAATAATAGTGTGCTTGCTCTTTCAGAGTTAAGAATGAGAATACAAGCTCTGTTCGAAGAACATGATATTGATATTCCATTTCCACAAATGACCTTACATGTACCAAATGAAAATAATGTGCAAACTAATTTTGATGTTAAAAAAAATCAAAATCAAGAGGGTAGTAATATATAAAATTGCAAGCAATTGATGGTAAAGAGCTTACTATAATGTTATAAATTTTCAAAGCTTGATTTTTGTTGATAACTAGGATAAAAAATTAAAGATAATGCTTTATATGCTATAAGATTTAAGCTTTAATCTTTGTGTCTTTTTTTTACTATAGGATTTGTTGTATTATTTATAAGGGGTTGATTATGTTGGAGAAACTGTTTAAAATTTCAGAACGTGGTTCAGATGTAAAGACAGAAATTATTGCCGGTTTAACAGCTTTTATGACAATGGTTTATATCCTTGCTGCTAATCCATATATTTTAGGCAAGGCTGGCATGGATACAGGTTCAGTTTTTGTTGCAACGGCACTTAGTGCGGCTATTTCAACTGCAATTGTTGGGCTTTTTGCTAATTTACCCTTTATGCTTACGCCTGGAATGGGGCTAAATGCTTTTTTTGCTTTTAGCGTTGTAATTGGCATGGGCTATACATGGCAATTTGCGTTAACGGCTGTTTTTCTTGAAGGTTTAATCTTTATCCTTATAACCATAACAAATTTACGTGAAGCTCTAGTCCATTGCATTTCACCCTCACTAAGAAAGGCAATTTCCGCTGGTATTGGTTTGTTTATTGCCTTTATTGGTCTTAAAAATGCAGGTATAGTTGTTGCTGATGAAAATACTTTAGTTGCGCTCGGAAATTTTGATTCTAATGGAAGCTTCGTGGCAGTATTTGGCTTGTTTGTTACTGTTGTTCTACTGGTTTTTAAAAGTCGTGGAGCATTATTTTTTGGTATTTTACTTGCTACTTTTATTGGAATTCCACTTGAAGTTACTAACTTTGACTTAAATGTGCTTTCAAAAATTCTTACTATTCCAAGTATTGAGCCAACTTTTTTACAGTTTGAATGGCATAATATTTTTACACTAGACATGCTCATTGTCTTAATTACCTTTCTATTTGTCGATATTTTTGATACTCTTGGAACTGTTCTTGCCCTTGGAACTAAGGCTAAACTTATAGATGAAAATGGTAATATGCCTAAAATAAAATCAGCTTTTATGGCTGATGCGATTGGTACAACAATCGGTGCTGTTTTAGGTACAAGTACTGTTGTTACAACCGTTGAAAGTGCTAGTGGTATTGCTGAAGGTGGAAAAACTGGCTTAACTGCTATGACGATTGCTTGTTTATTCTTAATTTCTATTTTATTTGCACCATTATTTTTAATAATTCCTGCTCAAGCAGTGGCACCTGCACTTATAGTTGTTGGGTTTTATATGGTATCACCCATAACAGAAATTGACTATAGTGATTATGTTAGTGCTTTTCCTGCATTTTTAACAATTATTATTATGCCACTTACTTATAGTATTGCTTATGGCATTATGTTTGGACTTATAGCGCATGTTATTTTAGCGACTTTTGCTAATAGGCACAATGAGCTTAATGCTTTATCCTATATATTGATGGTTGTATTTATATGGAAGCTTGCAGTTGGCTAAAAAAATGAAAGACTAATAGCTAGACAATCATCAGGTTTTAAGCTATATATGTACTCTTAAATAATTAAAAGTAAGGTAACTTGTTGAAATGATTAAACGTATAGTAAATTTTTGTACTTATCAGCACTCTAAAGCTTTTATAGTGTTTGGTATTATATTAGTTTGCGTTTTCTTTATTGCAACTAGTACATTTATAAAGCAAACAACTGCTTATGAGTTAAAAGACATCGATAATCAACTTAAAATTACCACTGAAAACAATATTCAAGCTGTTGATTTTATCTTTAAAAAATATACTAATTCATTGATATTGGCTGCTAATCGCTTGACAGCTGCAAATGCTAAATCTTCATTTATGATAAATACTTTAAATGATCTTGTAAAGTTGGAGGATTTTTCATTAGCTGCAATTGTTTATCCTGATGGTCTTGCATATTCTGCCGATGGTACTGCTTTTTACCCTGAAAAGCATGATTTTACTAAGGATATGCAAAAAGGCTCAAGCTTTATTAGCAATGTATATTGGGCTAATGAGGCGATTGGAAATGCAGTTAGTGTGAATGTTCCAATTTATGACGAGTCTGGGGAAGTGCTTGCTTACTTGAAGGGTATTTTGTCTACTCGCAGCTTGTCAAAATATTTCAACAGATTATTTACAATTTCAGATGGTTACTATCATATCGTTGACCAAAATGGTGAGTATGTTGCACATAGTCATTCTGATAAAATGATTGGAATGGACATTTCTTTTATTAATGCTATTTATGACCTTAACTTTGATGAGGGCTTTTCAGCAGAAACAATTCTTGATTCTTTTAAAGATGGCTCAGAGGGTCTTATTCGTTATAGTGCTAATGCTGATGGTTCTGGTAGTCGACTTGCTTATTTTTCGCCAGTAGGCATTAATAATTGGATTATGCTCTTTGTCTTTATAAAAGAAGATGTTGAATATAAAATTGACGAACAAATTGAAAATGGTTTTATTTATATTTCTTGCGTTTCAGTTGTTTTTTTACTACTTCTTGCTTGGATTGTTTTTGCAATGAAAACTGAAAAAGAAAGAGCTGATAGACAGCAAAATCATTTTGACGCTATTGGTAAATATATTAAAAAGATAATGTTTGAATGGGATTTTAAAACTAATAAGTTAAAGCTACTTAGTGCTAAAAATTTGCTTGGTCGTGATTATCCTAATAACTTTATTCCTGAAAGTAAATTATTTGAACTCATTCACCCTGAAGACCATAACTTTATTAAAGAAGGCTTTAAAACTGTTGCTAGCGGAACAAGTGTATCAGAAATTAAAGTTCGTTTAATTCATAATGATGGACATTATATTTGGTGTTCAATTTCAGGCATTCCTATTTATGAAGTTGGTCAAGATCTTCCTACAAAAGCTATTGGTTTAGTTGAAGATATTGATTTAAGTCTTCGTGAGTCTATTGAGCTTAAGAAAAAATCAGAGCTTGATTTATTGACTGGTATTTACAATAAAATCACTACAGAAGACAAAATAAAAGATATTCTTGCAGTTTCAGATGAAAAAAACTCTAATCATGCTTTGTTTATTATTGATGTTGATAACTTTAAAACTTTAAATGATAGATTAGGTCACAAAGTTGGTGATGATGTCATTAAAGATTTAGCTCAAAAAACAAAAAATATTTTTAGAGCCGATGACGTAGTAGGGCGTGTTGGTGGTGACGAGTTTTTTGTGTTTATGAAAAATATGCCGACATATGATTTAGTGGTTCAAAAAGCTAAAGAAGTATGTTCACTTTATTCTTCCGAATATAATGACGGTACACGGCGCAGTGTACAAATTTCTGCAAGTATTGGGATTGCTTTATATTCCAAAGATGGTGCAGACTTTGACAGCTTGTATAAAAATGCTGACATTGCGCTTTATGCCTCAAAAGAGGCAGGTAAAAATACATATACCTTCTTTAATGGAGAACTTAATATTGACTATATATCCTCGAGGACTGCAATTGATAGTGCTGAAAGAGAATAAAAATAAATTTTTCTAGTTTAGTGTGTTTGAATTATTTCAAAATTTCTTGTGCGTTCACCCAGGTCAATTTTTCTACCTAATTGTATTTTAAATCCTTAGATTAAAAGATTTTCTTGACAAAATGGTATATTTTGCAATATAGTTTTTATATAAACTAGGAGGGGAATATGGAAGCAGAAAAAAAAGGATTGTTTTCGTGGTATTTTCAGAGCAATTTGTTGAACCGCATTTTATGGGGTCTTATTCTTGGTAGTATTTTAGGTATCTGTTTAGGTGCTTATGCTGACCCTGCAACAATTAAATCTTTTGTAGCTAACACAAAGGTTTTTGGTGATTTGTTTATTCGTCTTTTAAAGATGATTGTTGTGCCTGTTGTGTTTTTATCACTGGTTACTGGTGCAGCAAGTATTGCTCCATCACACCTTGGACGTGTTGGTTTTAAAACTTTGATTTTTTATCTTGCAACTTCAGCTTTTGCGGTAACAATTGGCTTAGTTCTTGCCACTCTTGTTAGCCCTGGTGAAGGCTTTAGCCTTGTAGGTGGAACTGAAGCAAAGGTGGCAGCTAGAACTGCACCTCCGCTTACTACTGTTTTACTTAACATTATTCCAACCAACCCTGTTCAAGCTTTAGCAAATGGCGATATTTTAGCAATTATCTTATTTGCGATTACTTTTGGAATTGCACTTTCACTTGTAAAAGATTCAGGCGATAGCAAAGTAGCACAAGGTGCTGATTTTCTATTAGCTATTCTTTCTGCTGGTGCTAATGTAATGTACAAAGTAGTAGCAGGTATTATGCACTATGCTCCAATAGGTGTTTTATTCCTTATTGCTAACGTATTTGCGGTACAAGGTCCACAAGCAGTTGGGACATTATTCTTAGTAACTGCCACAGTTTATATTGGTTTAATTATCCAATTATTTATTGTTTACAGTGGTTCATTGCAAATGTTTGGTCTTAGTCCTGTTGCTTTTATTAAAAATGCAGGACCTCCAATGATTACTGCTTTTGTAACACGTTCATCATCAGGTACTTTACCGATTACATTAAAAACATGTGATGAAAAATTTGGTGTTCCAGGCTCTGTTTCTTCATTCACATTGCCATTAGGTGCAACTGTTAATATGGACGGAACTGCTATTTACCTTGGTGTATGTGCTATGTTTATCGGATTTGCAGTAGGTAGTCCATTAACCTTTGATCAGCAGTTAATTGTTGTTGTTACAGCAACTCTTGCATCAATTGGTACAGCTGGTGTTCCTGGAGCTGGTGCGATTATGCTTCTTATGGTTATGGATACAATCGGTATGCCTATAACTGCTGGTTCTGAGACTGCAGCTGCTTATGCTATTGTTCTTGGTATTGATGCTTTACTTGATATGGGTAGAACAAGCCTTAACGTAGCAGGTGATATGGTTGGAACAATTTTAGTTTCTAAATCAGAAAAATCACTCGATATGGCAAAATGGCAAAAGTCTTAATTTAAAATATTTTGCTAGATTAAAAACAGCTTACTATAAATGGTAAGCTGTTTTTTTATATTATAAGTCTTTGACTTTAAACTAAATATGAGATATATTAATTTCAGATGAAATTACTATCATTGACGGAGCTAGCAGGCAATCACTGCGAAAGCATAAGTGCAATTTTATTGCACTGTTAAGTGCTGGAGCAA
>CAYJPK010000050.1:0-2623 GCA_964372035.1 uncultured Desulfovibrionaceae bacterium
TTTTTCAAAAGTATTCATGCTAAGTCCTTAAATTATTAAAAGACCATAAAGACTGCTATAGTATTTTCATTTAAAATTACTATAGCATGTTATTCAAAAATAGTCGATATGTTAAATTTGATCTTCCTTATTTCGCATTCCCTTTAAGACTTTTTTGAATTGATAAACAAAAAGTGACGCTGTAACAATTACTGCCAAAATATCAGAAACAGGTTCAGCCATAAAAATAGCTGTAGTTGGATTTTCTGTAAATATTAGTGGTAGTATATAAATAAGTGGAATTAAAAGAAATATTTTGCGAAGTACAGCTAAAAATAAACTAGATTTCGCATTTCCTATAGCAACAAAGGTCATTTGACAAGCAAGTTGCAAGCCAAAAATTATTGAACCAAACATATATATTTGCAAGGCGTGCGAAGCAAATTCTATAAGCTCAGGGTCTTGCGTAAACATTTTTACAAATATGGCAGGCATACACATTACAAGCGCCCAAAATACAAATGAATAGGTTGAATTTGCGCTTAGAAATATGCTAAAGGCAGATTTAACACGATTTGCATTACCAGCTCCAAAGTTATAGCTAATAACAGGTTGAGCTCCTTGGGCAATGCCAACTAAGGGCAAGATTGAAAGCTGTAAAACACAAGTCAAAACTGCCATAGTTCCAACAGCTAAATCACCGCCATAATGTAAAAGCGAAGCATTAAAGGCAATGGCAAGTAGGCTTTCAGTTGATTGCATAACAAAAGGCGATGAACCGAGTGCAAGAACTGGAAATAAAATACTTTTTTCAAGTTTAATATATTTTTTAGAAAGCTTAATTATTGATTTTTTACCAGTTAAAAAGCATAAAACCCAAGTACAGGAAACTGCTTGAGCAATGACAGTTGCGATTGCTGCACCCATTACGCCAAGCTCGAGCCAGAAAATAAAGATAGGGTCTAATATTAGGTTAATTCCAGCCCCAAGTGTTACAGTTAGCATACTAATTTTAGCAAAACCTTGTGTAGTAATAAAGGGGTTAAGCCCAAGAGTAAATAATACAAAGATAGTTCCAATAGTATAAACGCTAAAATATTCAAGTGCAAAAGGAATTGTGTTTTCACTAGCTCCAAAAGCTAGGAGTAGTGGCTCAGCAAAAGCTAAAAAGAAAATAGTTAAAATAATAGATAAAAGGCTTAAGAAAGCAAAACAATTTCCAAGTACTTTATGAGCTTTTTCAAGATCACCTTTACCCATATTTATTGATAAATAAGGCGCACCACCCATGCCAATTAAGGCAGCAGTAGCAGATACAACAATAATTAGTGGAATTGATACACCAACGCCAGTTAAAGCAAGTGCACCTACACCTTCAATGCGACCAATAAAAATACGGTCAACTAAGGTATATAATAAATTAACTAATTGGGCGATAGTCGCTGGGAGGGCTAATTGAAAAATAAGCTTGCCAACACGCTCAGTACCAAGGCGATTTGAGGCATTTTTTTGCATATATAAACTCTTAAGTGTGAAATTTCTTGAATAAGCTTTAGCCCTATTTTAAAGAATATGCAATTAAAAATATTTTAATAAATTTTTATTATGGCTAGATAAGAAGAGTAATTGCTAAATTGTGTTTACAGTAAAAAACTAAACTTCCATCTCACTTGCAAAAGCATCGTAATCTTTTAATAAATTCAAAAGAGCTTTGATATGTTTATTTTTGAGGCTTTCTTTTAAAAAACCAAGATAAAAATTCATTGGACCTGGTGAGTGCTCTAGTTTAAGTTCAACAACTTGCCCAGTTTTTAATTCATTATCAACAACTAATTTATTTACAAATGCTCCTTGCTTTGTGTTTGCAATAAGGCTTGGAAATAATATTGAGGACATAACAAGGGTGTCGCTTGGCATCGGAATATTATGCCGTGCATAAAAGGCTTTTACGTGCAATGAATAACCAGAAATTGAAGAAGGAAAAAGTGATGGAATTTTAACAAATTCTTTGAGTGAAATAGGTTGTTTTTTTAGGATTGGATTTTTGGGGCAAACTATATATGGTACATCAAAAGGAATAAATTTTTGTAAACAAATATCCTCTGAAATTGTACCGTCCATAATCATAATGTCTATTTCTTTGCTTTTAAGTTTTTTTAAACTTACAGGGTGATCATCGTTTACGAATATAAGCTCAAGTTGTGGCAGATGTTTGCCCACATAGCGAAAGAACATTGGGGCAAGGTAACGACCAGGATTAATATGAACCCCAACAACTATTTTTTTATCTTGCGGTTTTTTATAGGATTTAATTTTTCTTGATAACAAGTCAGTTTGATGGAAAATTTCATTAATGATTGGTAGGATTTCTTTAGCTTTTTGTGTTAACTCAACAGTAGTACTTTTGCGCACAAATAATTTAAAACCAAGAAACTCTTCTAGATTTTTTATCTGTATGCTAATAGCCGCAACTGATACCTTTAAGTGACGAGCTGCTTCCTTAAAACTATCATATTTTGATGCAACATAAAATACTTGAATCTGCTTTAAATTAAATTCTTTTTTCATTAAAACCTACAAAATCAAATTTATAAAATATTATAATAAAGCTTTTTAATTTGCAACAATAATAAATAATTAAATT
>CAYJPK010000050.1:2723-16213 GCA_964372035.1 uncultured Desulfovibrionaceae bacterium
AAAAAAATCGCCTTATATCGTTAAATACAAGGCGATTTTTTATGCTTAATCTAAATTAAATTTTACTTTGCTAAAGCAACAGCTCTTCTTTCTCTAATAACAGTTACTTTGATTTGACCAGGGTAGGTTAAGTTTTGTTCAATTTTTTCTGAAATATCTTTACAGATTAAATATGTTCTATCATCATCAACATCATCAGAATTAACCATAACCCTTACCTCACGACCAGCTTGAATTGCATAAGCCTTTGAAACACCAGTGAAGCTAGTAGCAATGTTTTCTAAGTCTTCAAGGCGTTTTACATAGCTTTCTAAAAGTTCTTTACGAGCACCAGGTCTTGCGCCAGAAAGTGAGTCTGCCGCTTGAACTAATATAGCCAGTGCTGTTTCAGGACGTTGATCTTCGTGGTGAGCAGCAATTGCGTGAATGATTTCTTTGCTTTCATTGTATTTCTTAGCTAAATCAGCACCGATTAATGCGTGTGAACCTTCGATTTCGTGGTCAACTGCCTTACCAATATCATGCAATAAACCAGCTCTTTTGGCCTTTTTAATATCCATGCCAAGTTCAGCAGCCATCATTCCACAAAGAGCTGATACTTCAAGTGAGTGTTGAAGCACATTTTGAGTAAAGCTTGTGCGGTAACGAAGTTGACCAAGAATACGTACAAGTTCAGGGTGAATGCCATGAACACCAGCATCAAAGGTTGCTTGTTCACCAATTTCGCGGATTTGAACATCAAGCTCTTGTTCACATTTTTCAACAATATCTTCAATGCGAGCAGGGTGGATACGACCATCTTGAATTAAGCGCTCAATCGCCATCTTTGCAATTTGTCGTCTAAGCGGGCTATAAGCGGATAAAATAACAGTTTCAGGAGTATCATCAATAATTAAATCAACGCCAGTTGCAGCCTCAAGAGCTCTAATATTACGACCTTCACGTCCAATAATGCGACCTTTCATGTCTTCACTTGGCAAGGTAACAGCAGTAACAGTTTGTTCACCAACATAGTCACCAGCATAGCGTTGAATAGAGCTAGCAATGATTTCTTTTGCCTTTCTGTCAGCAGTTTCTTTAGCTTCAGACTCAATGGCTCTAATCATTTTAGCTGCTTCGTGTCTTGTACGTGATTCAATATCAGTAAATAATTGAGCTTTTGCTTCCTCTTTTGTAAAGCCAGAAATTTGTTGTAAGATTATATCTTGTTCATCAATTCTGCCTTGGAGGTTTTCTTCCATTTCCATGAGAGAACGCTCACGACGTGATAATTCTTTTTCAGTTGCAATTAATTCATGCTCACGCGCAGAAAGTTTTTCAAGGCGCTCTTCAATTTTATCAGCATGTTCTTGAATTTTTCTATCTTTAGCTTTGATTTCACGTTCTTTTTCTTTGAACTCTTGTTCAAGTTCTTTTCTTTTGCTAAGAAGTTCTTCTTGAACTTGCAAAATCAAGTCTTTCTTTTGAGCTTGAGCTTCTTTTCTTGCTTCTTGGATTATTCGATTAGAAAGTTTATTGGCTTCACCAATTTTCTTTGAGCTAATATATTTATGCAAGCTGTAGCCGAGTGCTCCAGCTATTATTACGACGAGTAAGATGTAAAAAGCGGTTATGTAATCCATTCTAGTCCTCCATGTATATTTTCAGATTAATTCTGTTAGTTTTTTCGGAAGACTTTAATGTTATAGTAAACCCCAAAATGCCGCTCCTAGTTCCAGCGCTAGGACCTGATTATCAGGTTATAAGCTTCGTCTATCCGTTTAGGCTTCTTGCTTAAATGCAAGCTTGCTCACAAAGATAGGAACTAAGCTTTTTTTAGTATGCTTGTGAGGTCAGCGCCAAAAGCAAGGTCACAAACATTTCAGGGGAAATATCAAATACTTTCTATATTCACAATAAGCTCTTTTAAGCGTTCGTCAAGCTCTAAAAGTTCTTTTTGGGACTGTAAAAAATTGTCTGTTACTAAAATCATCAGCATCATGAGCAACTGCTCATTACTAAGATGTCTTCCGCGGCCTTTAAGCCGTTCATATTCATTTTCTATAAAACTTTTTGCGTGGTCAATTCTTGCCCTATCAGAGCGAAAGCGAAAATTTAAATCTACGCCAAGCACATTGATAGCAATTTGATCAGGCAAATCGTTACTCACATTAACACCGTATTATTCGTATTGATTTAAACTTTCGAGCAATTTTTCAATTCGAGAATTGACATCAGCTCTAAGTTGTTTTTCACTTTCAATTTCTTGTAACAGGGTGGTGTTTTCACTACGCATTTGTGAAATACTACCCATAGCTTGAGTTAGTTCAGCATTTTCCTTCTTCAAAAACTCAAGTTGTGTAACAAGTTCTTTAATTTTATGTTCTAATCTATCAATAACTTCCATGCTTAAACTATATCCTTTTTCTAATTAATAATCAAGAGCTATTTATAATTTTTTATATAAACATAGAGGCTCTTCTTCCATATAATCTCCGCTTATGCTGTAAGCTCTAGCTCTGCAGCCTGCGCAAACATTATGGTATTCACAAGTTCCACACTTTCCTTTGTATTCTTTTTTGTTTCTAAATTGCTCAAAAATCGGTGTGCTTTTCCATAATTCACTAAATGGTGTTTGACGCACATTTCCGCAATCAAGTGTTAAATATCCGCATGGTTGAAGTTGCCCTACATGGCTAACAAAGCAAAAGCCTGTCCCACCAAGACAACCTCTTGTCATAGCGTCCATGCCAAAAGTGCTAGGGCTAACACTTAAGCCTTCAGCCTTTGCACGTTGACGCATAACACGATAATAATGTGGGGCGCAAGTTGCCTTAAGATGCATTTTAGTAAGCTTTCTAAAATCATAAAACCAGTGTAAAACGTCTTCATACTCTTTTGCAGTTATTACTTGGTCAGTTAGTTCAGCCGCTCTTCCCATAGGAACAAGCATAAAAATATGCCATGCTGCAGCGCCAAGGTCTTCGCATAGCTTAAAAATATCTTTAAAGCTATGGAGATTATCTTTTGTTACTGTAGTATTTATTTGAAATTCAACACCAACTTTCTTTAAGTTTTCAATAGCTCTCATGCAAGAATCAAATGCACCGTCAACACCACGGAATTTGTCATGTAAATCAGCTGTTGCACCATCAATCGAAATTGAACAACGAGCTATTCCGCTTTCTTTAATTTTTTGAGCATTTTCAAAATCAAGCAAATGCCCACTAGGAGACATTACGCAGCGAAGCCCTTTTTTGGTAGCATAATCTACTAGTTCGTACACGTCAGGGCGAATCATAGGGTCGCCACCAGTGAAGATAATTATAGGGTTGCCAACTAATTTAAACTCATCAATTAAAGCCTTTGCTTCATCTGTGCTTAGTTCATTCTCATAAGGTTCAGGGTGGGCTTCAGCTCTACAATGCTTACAAGCCAAATTGCAAGAACGTGTAACCTCCCAAGCAACTAAACGACAAGTGTTTGCCTTATGTTCAGTATTAGTTTCAATATTTTTAGGGTGCATCATTTTACTAAGCCCCTTACAAGTAAATCTTCTGTAAAATAGTTAATTATAATTTTAGCACCAGCACGTCTAATTGCTTGTAAGCTTTCAATAACAATGGCATCTTCATTAATCCAACCATTTTGTGCGGCTGCCTTAATCATAGCGTATTCGCCGCTTACTTGATACGCCGCAATTGGAGCATCAAAATTATCATGCACAGTTTTTATGATATCTAAATACGCACCTGCAGGTTTAACCATAATAATATCAGCGCCTTCTTCAATATCAGCCCTTGCTTCACGAAGACATTGCCAAATTGCACCATTATCCATTTGATAGGTGCGTCTATCGCCAAACTGTGGAGCAGAGTCAGCCGCATCACGAAATGGACCATAGAAGTTCGATGCAAATTTAACTGCATAAGACATAATAGGCAATTCATAAAAACCATTGTCATCTAAAGCTTTTCTAATACTTTGAATGCGCCCGTCCATCATATCTGATGGGGCAATTATATCAGCTCCAGCTTTTGCATGTGAAATAGCGACTTTATTTAGCAAGTCAAGTGTCTGATCGTTTAGAACAGCACCGCTTTCATCATTTTGTTTTAAAATGCCACAGTGCCCATGCGAGGTATACTCACAAAGGCAAACATCAGTTGCAATGATAAGCTCTGGAAACTTTGCCTTTAATCTTCTTGTTGCAATCTGAATAATACCATTGTCGTCATAAGCACCACTTCCAATAGGGTCTTTTTCTTTTGGAAGTCCAAACAGCATGATGGAGTGCAGCCCATGCTGAATTGCCTTTTCAACCTTATCTTCAAGTGCTTTTAGACCAAGTTGAAACTGCCCTGGCATTGAACATATTGGGTTGCAGTAATCCTCATCAACACCCTCAATAACAAAATAAGGCATCATCAAGTCGCTAGCATTAAGCCTAACGTCATGAATTAGCTCTCGCAAAGCCTTAGTTTGCCTTAGCCTTCTACCTCTATAAAAATCATTTGCCATGAAATAAATCCTTTTATCTATATTGGAAAACTATATAAAATTACATAGTTACAGTATTTTAGCTAGATGATTGTAGCAGTTTGTCAAAAAAGCGCAAGAAAAAAGTTGAATTAACTTGACCACTAGAAAAATATATTTTACTATAGTAGGAATGGTAGTTTAGCATTAGTATTTTTTTATTCCATGGAGGAAAGGTTTCATGCCATCAATTTTTTATTTTTTACTTGCAGTTGCCGCTCTTATAGTTGGATATACTGTATATGGTTCATTTGTTGAACGCATCTTTGGGCCTGACGATCGTCAGACACCAGTGCAAAGACTCGCTGACGGTGTTGATTATGTTGAATTAAAACCTAATAAAATCTTTTTAATTCAATTGCTTAACATCGCTGGTCTTGGTCCTGTATTTGGTCCTATCTTAGGTTCTTTATATGGGCCATCAGCCTTAATTTGGGTTGTGTTTGGTTCTATTTTTGCTGGAGCTGTTCACGATTACTTTTCAGGTATGATTTCAATTCGCTATGATGGTAAATCACTTCCTGACTGGATTGGTTACAATTTAGGTAATCCATTTAAGTTGTTTATGCGTTATTTCGCCATCTTATTATTGGTATTAGTTGGTGTTGTATTTGTTGCTGGTCCTGCTGGACTTTTAGCTAACTTAACTGGTCAAAATATTACTATTTTTATCGTAGTTATATTTGGTTATTACTTTATTGCAACTGTTTTACCTATTGATAAAATTATTGGTCGTATTTATCCACTTTTTGCTATTTTCTTATTAGTTATGGCATTTGGTTTAATTAGCGTAATGATTATTCAAGGTTATGAGTTCTATCCAAATGGTGAATTTGTTAACCAGCACCCAGCTGGAACAGTAATGTGGCCGCTTATGTTCATCACAATTGCTTGTGGTGCTATTAGTGGTTTCCATGCTACTCAATCACCGCTTATGGCAAGATGTATGACTTCTGAAAGACAAGGTCGCCCAATTTTCTACGGTGCGATGATTGCAGAAGGCTTTATTGCTTTAATTTGGGTAACAATTGGTATGAGCTTCTATAATGAAGGTTTCCCTGGTATCGTTGAAAAATATGGTGAAGTTATTAAAGTTAATAACCCCGCTATTGTTGTTAACGAAGTTTCTAACATCTTACTTGGACCTGTTGGTGGTTTCTTAGCAGTTTTAGGTGTTGTTGTTTTACCTATTTCTACAGGTGATACTTCATTCCGTGCTGCTCGCTTAATCATTGCTGATGCTGTTGGTTATGCACAAAAAACACCTGCTAGCCGCTTAATGTTAGCTGTGCCAATGTTTGTTATTGGTATTGTTCTTAGCTTTGTTGATTTTAATATCTTATGGCGTTACTTTGCTTGGGTAAACCAAAGCTTCTCCGTTGTAACTTTATGGGCTATTGGTGCATATCTTTTCCATCGCAATAAATTGCACTGGGTTGCAACAATACCTGCGATGTTTATGACTGCTGTATGTACAACTTACATTTTCTTTGCTCCAATTGGTTTTGGATTAACACAACAAACTTCTACCATTATTGGCGTTGGTGTTGCTACTGTTTCACTTGCTTTCTTCTTATTGAAAGCAGGTACTCCACTTAGCCACGACCCTCTTAATGGAAAGGACTAGGTCTTGATTAAAGATCGTTTTATGGCTGAGCCTATCTGGTTAATAGATGGCTCAGCCTTTATTTATCGCTCTTTCTACGCAAGTGGAAATATGAGCCGTTCTGATGGTGTGGCTACTGGCGCAATCTATCTTCTTAGTCGTTTTATTATGCGCCTTATTCGTGATGAAAAACCAAAACATATCGCCTTTGTTTTAGATGGTAAGGGTAAAAATTTTCGCCATGAGCTTTATACTCCCTATAAAGCTAATCGTGACAAAACTCCTGAAGCCCTTATTGAACAGTTAGAACCAATTAAAAAAGTGGTTCAAGCCTTAGGTGTTCATCTAGAAGTATCACAAAACTGCGAGGCTGATGACTGCATTGCTTCATTAGCTTACAAATACCGTGAAAAATATCCTGTGATTATTGTTGGTGCAGATAAGGATTTACGTCAATGTTTGCATGAGCAAGTAATGATGTGGGATCCAAGTGCTAAAAATGAAAAAATTGTGACGCTAGATGATTTTTCTGCTGAAACTGGACTACAAGCTAATCAGTGGGCTGATTTACAGGCTTTAACAGGCGATAGTAGTGATAATATTCCAGGTCTAGCCGGAGTTGGTCCTAAGACGGCACTTAAAATTTTGCATGAATATCCTAGTTTAGAGGCTATCTATGAGAATTTTGATTCTTTGCCTGAAAAAATGAAATTAAAATTTAAAGATCAATTTGATTTATTAAAAATATACCGTGAGCTTACTCGCTTAAAAACTGATGTATGTGCACTTAGTTTAGAAGATTTAAATTTAAAAAAAGCTAATGTAAATGAACTTTTAGAAATTTTTTCAGAATATGAGTTAAATTCTTTAAGTCGTGAATTGCAGTCAATGCAACGAGCAGGTGTGATTAGTGATACTGGGTCTGCAAGTGTAGGCGAAGCTGTAAAAAAAGATGACATTAAGCAAAATGAACAATTTTCTTTGTTTGGTGCTAGCGCTGTTAAAAAAGAAGACTTAGTGTGTGATACAGTAGCAAAATTGCAAGCAGTTGAAAAACTTGGTATTTTGTATAATAATAACAAACTTTATCTACATATTAATAATACAGAATATCAATATACGGGTGATGTTGGCGAGTTATTTGAATTTGCTTCAAAAGCTAAAAATATTTATGTTTATGATTTAAAATCTCTGTATAAGCATAATAATATATGGCAGAATATAGAGCTAGATAAATGTTTTGATGTTTTTTTAGCTGCATATCTTTTGCACCCAGAAGAGGTTGGCGTTAGTTATGAGAGGTTAATTGCTGGGCTCGCTTCTGAACTTGAGCATAGAAATATTGTTTCACTCGGTAATTATTTAGAGAAAGAACTTAAAAAAGCTGAATTGGATAGGCTTTTGACTGAGCTTGAATTACCTCTTGTGCCAGTTCTTTTTTATATGCAAGAAGCTGGAATAATGCTTGATAAAGCTAAAATTACAACTTTTTTACAAGAAGTGCATAAGGATTTAGAGCTATTAACAAGTAAAATTTATGAGTTAGCCGGAACGAGTTTTAACATTCGTTCTTCAAAGCAATTAGGCGAAATTTTATTTGAAAGGTTAGGCTTGAAAAAAGCCGGCAAAACCCGTGGTGGGCAAGCAAAAACAGATCAAGAATCACTTGAAAAATTAGCTGGCTCTCATGAAATTATTGATACAATATTAGAGTATCGCAAGCTTGAAAAAATGCGCTCAACCTACCTTGAGCCACTTCCACGCTTAGCCGATGCTAACGGTAGGGTGCATACGCAATTTAACCAAACAGCTACCGTAACAGGTCGCCTATCCTCTAGCAATCCTAATTTACAAAATATTCCTATTCGTGGCGAGCATGGCAAAAGAATGAGAACTTGCTTTACCGCATCGACTGGAAACCTTTTAATTAGTGCGGATTACTCTCAAATTGAACTTCGAGTTTTAGCCCATTTATCGCAAGAAAAAGCTTTGCTTGATGCTTTTAATGAGGGTGCTGATATTCATGCTAGAACAGCAAGTTTGTTATATGATTTACCGATAAATGAGATTGATGCTGATAAAAGACGAGATGCAAAAACCATTAATTTTGGCTTAGTTTATGGCATGGGAGCACAATCGCTAGCTTCACAATTGCAAATTACAACTGCCAAGGCAAAAGAGTTTATCGCAAATTATTTTAAACAACTACCAGGTTTAAAAGAATTTTATGATGGTATAGAATACAGCGCAAAAGAGCTTGGTATGGTACGAACTTTGACTGGTCGTAGAAGATTACTTCCTGAAATTTATTCGCAGAGTTCAATGGTTCAAAGCCAAGCACGACGTCAAGCAATAAACACAGTTGTGCAAGGGCTAGCAGCTGATATTATTAAATTTGCAATGCTAGAGGTTTATAATAGTAATGAATTAAAAGAACTTGGTGCAAAATTGATTTTACAGGTACATGATGAGCTTTTGCTTGAAGTCCCAAGTGAAAATGCTAAAAAAGCCTCTGAACTTGTAATCAAGCTAATGTCTGAAATTAAGCTTGATGATGCTACCTTATCAGTCCCATTACTTGTTGAAGCTGGAATAGGTGATAGTTGGGGCAGTGCTCATTAATATTTGCAACTATTTGTAATTTAATACCTAAATATTAATTTTGTTTTCTTGTCATGCAGATTTGATTTAATAATATTGACAAAATATTATTAGTTTGGTATAGATATGTGAAATTATATGTACTATTTACTGGAGGTCTTATGAAGCGTTTAGGATTAATGGTTATAGGTTTTTTTGTTTTTGGTATATTAGCACTTGCAGCTCAAAATGCTGAAGCTAAAACTTACCGTGTTGTTTTTGCAAACTATTTTGGTCCAACTCACCCAAACACTGTTGTTATGGAATTCTTTAAAGAAAAACTTGAAAAAGAATCTAATGGTGCTTTTAAAGTTTTACTTAAGCCAAACAATGAAGCTGGTGGCGAAGAAAAAATCATGGAACTCGTTAAACGTGGCACAATTCAAGCTGCTATGGTTGGCGGTTTAATTAAAGATGATGAGCCAAAAATTGCTGCATTTGAGCAACCTTTCATTATTGATAGCTGGAAGCACGCTCGTGATGTATATTTAAGTGAAGAAATGATGAATTATACTGGCGAGTATACCAAAAAAACTGGCGTTATGATTATGGGCTTTGTTGTTAATGGCTTCCGTCAAATGTCATGTAATTTCCCAATCGAGAAAATGGACGATTTCAAAAAAATGAAATTACGTAGTCCTTTGAGTGATGTATTTATTCAATTATTTACTGCTCTTGGAACAAACCCAACTCCACTACCAATGACAGAATTATATACTGCTTTAGAAAGTAAAGTTGTTGATGGTCAAGATAACCCATATTCAACTGTTAAAGCTATGGGTTGGTGGGAAGTTCAAGGTAATATGTTAGAATCACGTCATATTTTCTCACCTACTTCTGTATTAGTAAATCAAAAATTCTTTGATGGCTTACCAGCAGACTTGCAAAAATTATTCAAAGACACAATGAAAGAAATGATTGTTCTTAACTGGGATTTATCAGAAAAAGATGAAGTAGCTTCAGTTGATTTCTTAAAGTCAAAAGATATTAAAATCTTTATTCCTGGTGAAGAGTTCAAACAAGAGATGCGTGACGCTTCAAAAGTTGTATATGACTGGTTTGATAAAGAAGTTCCTGGTTCAAAGGAATTCAGAGACTACACAATGAGCAAAAAATAATTTTAGCTTGTTTGTTTAAAGTAAGTGGGCTTTCAAAGGTATTGATTGCCCACTTTTTATATGAATTGACTTTTTTGATTTTTTGGGGAGGTTATTAATGGAGTCATTTTTAGGATTACTTGGTAAAATCAATAAATATCTGTGCAGTTCTTGCTTAGGTATTATGGTTTTAGTAGTATTTATCAATACTATTTTGCGCTACTGTTTTAATAGTGGTATTATGCAAACAGAAGAATTATCAAGATACTTGTTTGTTTGGGCAACATACCTTGCTGTTATTTCAGTTTATTTTGAACATAAGCATATTGCTGTTACTACTGTTACAGACAGACTTTCGCCGCGTGCAACTCTAGTTTTTACAATACTAACAGGCTTTTTAGCAATTTTTGGTCTTGGGATTTTAATTCAAGGTAGTTATTTATACTTTATGGAAACAACAACAATGGGACAAGTTACTGGTCTTCCATATAAATTTGTTGTTGCACCTGTACTTCTTGCTAGTGTGAGTTGTTCGATTATCATTTTACATGATATGTATGTTGCATTTCGTAAATTAAGCAATAAAGAGTTGGAGGACTAAAATGGAATTGTTTGTATTTCTAGGCTCTTTATTTACTTTATTATTTACTGGATTACCGATTGCAATTGTGCTTATTCTTTGTTCCATTATTTTATTATGGTGGATTGACATGTATGACCCACTTGTACTTGCGCATCAAATCGTAGGTGGAAGTGATAACTATATATTAATGACTGTTCCGTTTTTTATTTTAGCTGGCGAAATTATGAAGCATGGCGGGATCTCTCAACAACTGATCGGTTTTGCTGAAGCTGTTGTTGGTCGTTTTCGTGGTGGTATGGGTTATGTAACAATCTTAGCTTGTATGCTTTTTGCTGGTTTATCTGGTGTTGCTATTGCTGACGTTTCAGCTCTTGGCAGTATTTTAATTCCAATGATGGTTGCATGTGGTTATAATAAGGGTAGAGCGACTGGTTTAGTATGCTCTGCTTCACTTACAGCACCAATTATTCCACCAAGTTTACCACTTATTATTTTAGGTGTAACAGTTGAATTATCAATTGGCAAACTTTTTGTTATGGGTATTGTTCCTGGGATTATGCTTGGTCTTAGTCTTATGGCGGCTTGGTTTATCATGGTGCGTCGTGATGGCTATACTGATACTAAAAAGCTTGCACCAGGCGAGTTTTTACCATTATTTATTAAAGCGTTACCTTCATTGCTTTTACCTATTATTATTATTGTAGGTATTCGCATGGGTGTATTTACTCCAACTGAAGGTGGAGCTGTTGCTTGTATGTATGCATTCTTTGTTGCCGTTGTGATTAATAGGCAATTAACTTTCAAGCAGATTCCAGATTTATTATTTGATGCGATGAAAGGTGCAGCAGCAGTTATGTTTATTGTTGGTGGTGCTTCGACTATTGGTTGGCTATTATCAATGGCAGATGTTCCAGCCCAATTGATTGACTTGATGTCGGGATTAGTTGAAAATCCAATTATGCTCATGATTGCGCTTAACTTATTATTGCTTGCACTTGGCATGGTTATGGATATTACACCTATTATCTTAATCTTTGCTCCTGTTATTTTCCCACTTATTCGTGCTGCAGGAATTGAACCATATTACTTTAGTATAGTAATGATTGTTAACTTGTGTATTGGTTTAATAACTCCACCAGTTGGAACGGTATTATATGTAGGTTGCTCTGTAAGTGGTCTTAAGCTAGGCGAAGTTGTAAAAGGTTTATTACCGTTTTTAATCGCAGAGTTTTTATTCCTATTTGTTTGTATTGTGTTCCCGCAATTTATTTTATATCCTGCTAAGTTATTTGGATATTAAAATATTTTTTGGATTTAAGATTTTACTGAAAAGGTGTTCATTTTTATGAGCACCTTTTTGTAGTTTTAATAGTTGATACTAAAAAATTAATATCATTGACTGCGAAAGCATAAGTGTAATTTTATTGTACTGTTAAGTGCTGGAGCAAGTGTGCCTTTGCTTAATTTGACAGTAGTGATGTCAAATTAAAATACTATGTGTCAAAATTGATTTTGCAAATAGCATATAGATAGCATAAAGCAATAACAAAAAAATACATTTTTTTAAAGTTGTGGCTAGTAACAAAGCACTAACGATTTTTTTCTAAAAAACATGAATAAAATACTTGACAATAACTTGTAGCGTGGCTATTTTTAGTTAAACAAAATATGTTTTAGTTTTGTTTTTTTGAATGTCCGTTTATTCATTCCTTTTACTATTCATTATGGTGAAGTTTTTTCACCTTTCTTAAGAATGTCCGTTTTTTCATTCCTAAAATTGTTTAATGCTTTTTTGTTGGTTATAATAGAAGAGTGTTATGGCTAATTAATATAATAATTTTTATTTTATATATTTAATTTCATTAGAATTTTAAGTAGCGCACTTAGCGCATAACGGAGTTAATACCATGGCCGATTTAATGTTAAGCAAACCAGAAGCAGGACAAGTAGTTAATGTTGATTTATCAGATGATTCACGTTTAGTTTTTCCTTTTGCAGCAGATGAGTTTTTGCTCGAACGTGTTGATGACAATTTAGTTATTAGTTTTGATGATGGTTCGACTATTAATGTTGCTGACTTCTATAATGTTTTTAACAGTGATAATATGCCTGAATTTGAAATTGATGGACAATCAATTTCAGGTGAAGATTTTTTCATGGCATTTGGTGAAGAGTTAATGCCAGCTGCTGGTAACGCTGGAACAGATAGCGGTGGTAGTTCTAATAGAGAATACGAAAGTGCTACAGTGCTTGACGGTATTGAAGCTATGCAAGGAAGAAATATCGAAAGTATTGTTAGCGGCGGCACTGATGACCTTACAAGAAAAATGTTTTCAGGTGATGCTGGTGATGATGAAGAAAATCTAGAGAATCAAAATATATTAAATAATCAGCAGTCACTTGATGATGTTACAGTACCAAGTGTTGACGTAAAAATTACTACTTCAGGAAATGATGATTATATTTCATCTGATGAATTAGGTGCTAACGATGGTAAAGTAGACGTTGAAATTACCTTTGGTGATGGCACTGAAGAGGGTGATGACATTGTAATCACTGACCAAAATGGTGATACCCTTTATGAAGGTCCAGTTACGAACGATATGTTAGAGAATGGCTTTATCCTTGAAGTTACACCTCCTGCAGAAGGTGACCTTGAAGTTAATGTTACAGTTACTGACCCATCTGGAAATCAAGGCACAGGTTCAGATAAAGTTGTCATTGATACAAATGTTCAAGCTACAACTGAAAATCTTGATGTTGTTGAAAGTGGTTCAACAATTACTGGTTCATTAACTGACGGTGCTTCTGTTGAATCTTCTGAGGGTGGTCTTTCATTTGAACTAGTTGGATCTCCTTCAAGCTCACTCGGTTCCTTTACATTAAATCCTAATGGTTCTTATTCTTTTGAGCTTAATGATGAGCTTGCAAATTCTTTATCACAAGGTGAAACTGTAGTTGAATCTTACACTATTCAAGTTAAAGATTTAGCAGGTAATACAGTAGATAAAGTTGTAAATGTTACTATTACAGGCTCTAATGATGC
>CAYJPK010000051.1:0-13492 GCA_964372035.1 uncultured Desulfovibrionaceae bacterium
TTTTTCTTCATTAAGTTGTGAGTTTATCAAGATATTAATACAAGTATCTAAATAACTTTCAATTACTTGAGGCTTTTCTTTCAATATATAATAGGCATAATGTATCCAGAGTTCAGAAAATTGCGACTGTAGATAGGAAAAGTAATATCCCATTTTGCCAGAATCTTCAAAGCATCTACGTATATATTCAAAGTGCTTGATAAAAGAAATAGCATGCTCGGCTGAAGATCTATTTTTTTTGTGGTTTATTCTGTAAATATATACAATATCATCAGTACTTGGTATTTCTAAAGTTTTACAAAAAGCATGGCAGAAAAAAGCACGATCTTCACCAACGCTATATTCTTCAGGAAATAGTATCTTATTTTCTTTTAGAAATGAGGTATTGTAAAGATGTTGAGCAAAGCTACCAGAAGGATATATGAAGCTATTATTTGCATTGCTCTTTGAGTGCTTAGATGGCTTGATATAAATCCAGCGTTGATGGCAAATAAGAGCTATCTGTCCCTTTACAATAGGTGTTTTATGTTTTTCTATACAACTTAAAAGCGCTGATAAAGCATTTTTTGGAAGTAGGTCATCTCCATCAAGGAAAAAGCAATTTTCACCTTGTGCATAGCTAATTCCAGTATTCCTTGCACCGCTAACACCCTTTGTTCTTTCGTTATTAATAAGCTTGATATTAGGGTGTTTTTTAGCATATGCCTTAACAATAGCCGTAGTTCTATCAGTTGAGCCATCATCTATAACAATAATTTCCAAATCATTTTTTGGCAAAGTTTGTTGCAAAAGAACAGATTCAAGAGTTGAACCGATATAGTTTTCAAGGTTATATGTTGGAATTATAATACTTATTTGTGGCTTTGTAGACATACTTAACCTTTTTAGCTGATTGTTAGCAAAAAATATTTTAAAGCGCATTTAGATTTCTTATTTATATATGGATCTTAAGAGCTTACTATATGTAAGCTGCAAAAGCAGACTAATAAGTTAATATATAATAAATTTATTGTCAAAATATGCAAGAAATCTCATTATGGAGCTAAACAGTGCTGTCCATAATGAGATTAAAATCCAAGTGTAAAGAATGTGGTTTCTATCATTAAGGATTAGTTTGCATTTTTACGCCTGCGATTAAAGAGTCCTAAACCTGCTAAACCTAAACCAGTTAACAACATGCTTGCTGGTTCTGGAGTAGGGCTTGGGCTTACATTGTCATTTGGAGTAGTGTTTGCTCCAAAGAAAAGATTTCCAAAATCAAATGATGCTAAAATATCTTTTATTGAAACACTACCATTAGTAATGTCTACTAAGAATGAGTTGTAAATATAGTCTTTAATTTCTTGTTTAATAGACAAGGCCCACTCTGTATAGTCAAAACCAAAAATAGGAATTAATTTAAAGCTAATATCTTTTGCAAATAAGCTACAAATGAAGTCTTTATAACTAGTTGTTTTAGCAACTTTATTTGTTATATTAGAAAATATACGATCATGCTTTTTGTTCTTATCAAAATAAGTTTGAACTAAAGCAAAACTTTCAGTTTTTTTTGTAAATAAATCCTTAAAAGCAAAAGGATTAGAAAATTTACTATCTATAATTTGTGGAGTGTAATTCCAATCAAACAAAATACTCGCCTTCGCTTGTGAAGAGATGCTGATGAACATTAAACAACATATGATAGATATAATAGCTTTTTTCATAAATCCTCCTAGCAACAAACAACAGTATAGTTTATGCTAAGCAAATAATATGCCAATATCTAATATTTTGAAATTTTTAAATATTTTTTTATTTTGCTAAAGCTTTGTGTTAAAAATATCGACATGAAAGTCGAAAAATCTTACACAAGTTCTTTATATGTTATCTTTGTTTATTTAATCTTTTCGTAAGAAATATTATACCGACTAAGTAGTTCTTCTATAGAGCAAGACCACACACCACTTCCAAAGGTTGTTACAATTAGTTCATCGGTGTTACGAGGATTAATTGCCATGCTTTGTGCATTTGAAAAAGGAAATTCTTTACACCACTTCCAAGACCTGCCTCCATTAGCACTAAAAAATAAACCATGATTTGTCGCACCTGCAAAAATAATATTAGTTTTTTCAGGGTGGACTAAGACGGACATCCAATGATCATAAGCTTGTTTTTCACCTAATAGGCGTGCAATATCTCTATCCTTAAGTATATGCCACCATTTTTTTCCGCCATCTTTAGTGTAATAAACGCCACCAGCATTTATTCCTTGCGGACTTGCAGAGACAACATAAATTCCATCTGGGTCTTTAGGGTGGAAAGCAAAATCGTTTGCCCAGTGGCTTAAGCCTGAACCTTTGCTTATATGTTGCCATGTTTTCCCCTTATCAGAGGATTTCCAAAGTCCACCTTCATCCTTATTGAAATAATTTGGTTTTTTTGCACGTAAGCCTGTAATTAAGCAGTATAAGTCACCAGTTTTAGGGTGAAAGGCTAGTTTGTAAATATGCCTATTATATCCACCGGGTTGTCCCTTAGTTGGTGCCCAAGTTTTACCGTCATCATGTGAAACATAAACTCCAGCTGTATCATCGGATTCACCAAAAAGACCAGCAAATAAAGTACGGTTTTCAGGTGAAGAGCTTGGATCAATTGCAATGGCTGTAGTGATTTGAGCCGGTAGAGCATTGCTGGCTTTTCTATTATATGGTACTTTCCATGTTTTACCAAAATCAGTTGATACAACAACACCTCCTTGATGCAGTCTAGCTTTTGGATTTACTATAGAAATAGATAGAAAGTGAGGAATATCATGCAAATTACTGCTTGCAGAATAAATCTTACCTGCAATATCCGGATCAAAAGCTACATCATAAAAGGTATTTTTCCATGGGCTACCCTGAGCAGACCATGTCCAAGTTTCTCCACTATCAGCTGATCTTGCAAAGCCTATATCAGTATAGGCAATATAGTCACGCTTAGCATCATGTGGGTCAAAATAATATCCCCATACAGAAGTTACTTCAAGCCCAATGCTCTTATTTCGCACCGGTTCTCCAGCCTCAAGAGCAGGAAATCTTTCTGAAAAAAATATCTGCCAACTATCACCGCCATCACGTGAAATAAAAAGCTCTCCTTGGGTAGTAAGCATTAATAGCTTAGGATCAAAGGGAGAAGATGTAATGCCTGTTATGTAATACGACCAATATAGATTTGACTGCAACCATGATATTTCAACATTTTTTTCTTGCCAAAATTTCTCTTGGCTATCATGCATAATGAATTTTTTTTCCCAAGTTTCGCCACCATCTAGTGAACGCAAAAAGTTCGCAGGTTCAGCATTATAATCAACAAAAAATTCAGAAGCATAGACTATACTTGATTGGCCATCTGGAATTTCAATATCACGTATTTTTCGCACTTCATCTGTTTGCACTTTCCAGTTTTTTCCAAAATCAGTCGAGCTTAATAGTCCTTGTTTTGGTATGCCGATATAAAAGAGTGTTTCTCCTTTTTCAGTTATTGTCCCGTCAATAGCTGTAATTTTTCCTGGTAATTTCTGGCTAGTCCATGTTTTTCCATTATCACTACTCTTTAACAAGCTATCTTCATTTTCAACACAATAAATATCATTACCAATTTTATTTAGATGTTTTATGGGCTTATCCATGATTTTTTTCCATGAATTATTACCACCACGCCATAGTCCAAAATCTGAGCTAACCAAAAAATCTTTACCAAGTTCATCAAGTGCTAAAAATGAAGTAATAAAATTTTTGCGCTTATCGCCTTCTACTGTCGCTTTTTCTTTATACCAAGGAGCACCAGCAACGTTCTTCCATGTTTTACCTTCATCTTCACTTATTCTAATGGTATTGCGCCAACTAACCCAGGCAATGCGTTCTTTTGTTAAAAATATAGGGAGAGGTTTATAATGTGCTTGGCGAGGACTAGTTCTCCAGTTTAGCATTTCCCAACTTTTTCCAGCATTAGTGCTGCGATATACTCCACCCATATCACATACCGTGAAGTATAAGTCCTTGTTATAGGGTGAAAATACTGGTATAAAAAAACCACCACCACCGCCAATTCCTCTAACGCTAAACAAGTTCTTATCAGAGCCAAAGGCCTGTGGGCTAGTTATACATAGGATTATTAGACATAAAGAAAGAGTCAATAAGCCATGCTTTAACAATGCGTATAAATTTATTTGAGTAGAAAATAGTTTTTTCATAAAAATCCTTTTTATAAAGTTATTTTATGCTTTTTAAGTAAGTCATAAAAAGTCGGTCGACTAATCCCCAAGGCTTGTGAGGCTTGCATGATATTACCAGCTTGTTGTTGGATTGCGCTTAACAACATTTTTTTCTCAATATCATTTCTTGCTTCTTGTAGTGTTGCATAATTTAATTTTTCATCAGTATCTTGCAACTCACTTAGTGAATCTTCGTTTAGCTCAAGGGAATCAGCATTAATAATTGGAGTATCTACCATAATTAGAAGTTGTCTAATTTTGTTTTCTAGTTGACGAATATTTCCTGGCCAAGGGTAAGCAATCATAGCTTTTTCTGCTAAAGGGTGTAGACTAATTGTCTTTCCCTGTGTATTGTATTTATTAAGAAAATAATTAGCTAATAAGATTATATCCTTACCTCTTTCACGCAGTGGTGGAAGTGGAATTTTTACAACACCTAAGCGATAGTAAAGGTCTTCTCTAAATTCACCCTTTTTCACCATTTCTAATAAGTTACGATTAGTTGCTGCAACAATACGCACATTAACTTCTATATCTTGTCTTCCTCCAACTCTTTGCATAGTCATGTCTTGTAAAAAGCGTAGAAGTTTTACTTGTAAGGATAGTGGCAATTCACCAATCTCATCTAGAAAAAGAGTACCATTATTAGCAAATTCAACCTTACCTTGAACTCTTTGTGTAGCACCAGTGAAAGCACCTTTTTCATGTCCAAAAAACTCAGCTTCTAATAGGTTTTCAGGTATTGCACCACAATTTATTGTAACAAGTGGTGATTTGTTGCGTGAGCTCATTTCATGTATGGCTTTTGCAACCAATTCTTTACCAGTTCCAGATTCTCCCTCAATTAGTACAGGTGCATCAGAAATTGCAATGCGTTCAATGCTCTTAAGCATTTCACCCATCTTAGCATCTTGAGTTATGATGCCAAGATTATCAGTCTTTTGCTCTTTAATCTTTAATGAATTGCTTGTATTTAATTCAGAAAGAAAGAAAGCACGGCGAACAATAATCTTAAGTTCTTCAAGGTCAATAGGCTTTCTACAAAAATCATAAGCTCCGCTTTTTATTGAAGTATGTGCATTACTTTCATCATGGTGACCAGTAATAACAATAATTTTGCAAAAGGGATTGTTTTGTAATAAGGCATCAAGGCAACGAAATCCTTCAGTATTTCCCTCTGCATCAGGTGGCAGTCCAAGGTCAAGTGTCACAACTTGCGGGTTGAATTTCTTTTGAATTTTCATTGCCTCATCAAAGTTTTTTGCCTTATGAAGTTCATACTCTTCTGGTGAAAATCCCCAATAAAGTTGGCGCAATATATCTTCATTATCATCAATAACTAATAAACTTTTTTTCATTATTTTAACCTTATATTAAGCTTTGGTTTAAATAAAGCTTTTCTTATTTATCTTCAAAACGAATGGTAAAGGTGCAACCTTCATTAGGACGATTATTTACTGAAATTTTAGCACCATGCGCTTCGAGAATCTTTCTTGAATGGTATAGCCCAATTCCCATACCCCTTGGCTTAGTAGTATTAAATGCTTTAAACACTCCAGCTTCAACAACTTCTGGCGCAAGCCCACCTGCCATATCTTCAACATGAAAAACAGGGCTTTTGTCCTCAAAATCAATTGTAACTTTAATATCACTATCTTCTTTTGCTTCGATAGCATTTAAATAAAGATTTAGAAATACCTTTGCTATTTGATCGCTGTCTGCTATAATTGCAGGGTTTTCACCTGAAATATTTATTCGTGCATTTGGTATTTGACTAGCAACTTTTTGAGCAAGATCTTTGAGGTAGACTTTTTCTAACTGCAAATCACCGGCATTTGGTAAATGCGCTAACTGGCTAATTAAAATTTTCATCTTTCCAACAGTATTTGAAAGTGTTTCGAGCATATCTTTTTGAAATTCAGGGTCAGCAATAAAATTACGTGCATTATTGCTAAGCAGTGAAAGCGTGTAAACTTGATTTTTTATATCATGTAAAACAAAGGTTCCTAGTTTATCAAAAGCTTTAATTTCTCTATTAAGAGCTTTTTCTTCACTAACACGAAAACTTTTTGCAGAAAGACCAATTTGTCTACCCATCGCCTCCATAAGCTCAAAATCTTCATTGTCATACTTTTCTTTGCCATTAATTGGGTGGCCTAAGAGTAAAAGTCCCTCTGGGCTGTCAGAGGCATGAATTGGTAAAACAATACCTATTTGCATCTTTAATAGTAGCATAAGTGACTGAGCAGAGAAGTTTTTAAGGTCATTAGGTGTTACAAATAAAGGCTTTGGATCACTATGTAATAGGTGAAGAAAATCTTTGTCAGTGAAATCTAATTCAGAATTTTTATCTACTTCATAATAAAATGATTGCCCCATCGAATTAGGATACTCTGTATCGACCGGTATATAAATTGCGCCAAGTCGACCAAAAGTGTCACAAAAGCTTATAAGCGTAGCATCAATAAAGGAATTATAGTCAACAGCACGTGAAAGATGCTCACTAAATTGCATCCATTGTAGGCGATAATCATATTTTTCATTATAGAAATTTCTTTGTATCCAAATCATGACTGTTCGTCTTAAACTTTGTGATAATAAGATAGCAATACCACCGCAAAACAGAGTGATTGTAAGTATCATAATAACACTTTGCGTAAAGCTACCACCAAAAACCCTATTACCTTCACGTGCTATGCCAAGACCAATGAAGTAAAGTCCTGAAATAACAGCGACTACAGAGCGAAAAACAATTTTACGAGAAATAAGCACTTCATTGCTTTTTCTCTTCCATTCAGAATAAAGTATAAACACAGTACCTAGGCAAATGCCAATATTGCGCATTGAAATATTGCGTATATCAATCATTTTATATAACAGACCCTGTGAGGCATAAATCATTAAAAAGACAAAAACAATGCCAATGCCAAGCAAGGCAATTTTAATTCGCCATTGCTCACTATGTATACTATTACGAAGTGTGCTTTCTAAATTGCCAATAGAAATAATATACATCAGTGAAATATATAGATAAACATAGAAGCTTGCTTGTTCCAAGAAAATAACTGGTTCGGCCTGAAAATCGGTTTGATAAAAATAAGCAGAATTTGGCAGAAACAACATAATTCCAAAGGTTAATAAAGAAAATACAAATAAATAAATATCAGTTCTTTTAAAGCTTTTAATTGAGCTTACCCTTGCAAAAGTGAGTGAAAAAAGTAAACATGCAGGCGCTAGCAAAACTTGAATATATAATCGAATAGGAATTAACTTGTCTGAATATATTGGGTATGAAAATAAAGCTTGGTCTACAAGAATATACCCAATCAGCAATAAAATTGCAGGTAATAGATACTTTCTTTCATATGAAGCGTGACGTAAGCAAATTGTAACAGCTAAACTGAGCAGTAAAACAATAGTACAAAAAGTCGAAAAACTAAATAACATAACTTAACCTCATTTAAGTTTAACTAAACTTATGATGGAAGATGGTTCTTTAATAGTGGGTATGCACTTTCAAAAAAATCTTGCATCGTTTTCTTTTCTAATTCTTTATTATCTAAATCAATACCAAGTCTTATAAAAGCTGCATCTTTACGATTACTTGTTAGCATTCCTAAAAATTCAGCAACTTTCATATCTAAATCATCAGTAATAACTTCACCACGTACCTGATACCAATAATAAAAAGCCATGTCTTCACCATCTTTTTCAAGAACAGCTCTTACTATTTTTATATTGGAGTCCATGTGCTTCATTGTAATGTCTTCAATACTTGTAAACTCCCAACCACCACCAGGAAGACAGTTCTTAGGGGAGTGTATTGGGCCAGCTGATGGTGAACCGTCATGATAGCCAACATAAAGGCTAATAGGCACGCCGCTTGAGTTTGCGTATGTACGCATAAGATAATCAGTAGGGCGTAAAATTCGTAAGGTGTTTTCATCAAAAATAGTATCACGAGCAATATGCCATGAACCGAAATGTTTTGGTATTTCAGTTAGTTTCTGAACCTTAGGTGTTATTAAGCTTCTAGAGTTATAGACTAAATGTAAGCCAACTCCTAATAATAATACGACAGTTATGAATAAAATTTTATTACGCATTTGCACCTCTATTTAGTTTGAAAGGCAAGCTAGACAAAATGCTACCCACCAGAGCTGTTAAAATGAGAGCGACTATGAATACTATATAACCTGCAAAGTCATGAAAAAAGCCCTCTGCAACTTGAGCTCCATAATAGCGTGCGAGCACTCCTGTTATGAAAACTCTAGCTATGTTTGTAATGACTGCAATTGGAATTGTTGCAATAATAAGCAAAGTTTTTCGCCAAGCACCCTCTAGCATTAAAAAGGCATAGGCAGTTCCAAGTGCAATTAAGCTTATTAATGAGCGCATTCCGCTACAGGCTTCAACAACTTCTAAGGATACGTTAGGCAAAATTATAACATTACCCTCACGAAGTACAGGGATACCACAAGCTTGCATGCCTTCCGTTGCAAAAATACTAACAAGACCACGAAGTGGTAGAGCTAAGGCATCATAGATTGTTACTGGAATTGGAACCATGAAAACTAAAAAAGCAATTGGTAAAAGTAGTTCTTTGAAAATCTTAAAACCAAAAAAACTAAGCACCATTCCAGCTAAAATAATAATTAATGAAGCACGACTCGTAAAAAGTTCATGCACTGTAACGCCAAAAGCAAGTGTGATTAGACCAAAAATAATTAATGAAATCCCCCAGGCAGAGCTTTCAACTTGCATTTCTTTAATTTTCGGCCATGCCTTGTAAGCAAACCATGCAGATACAAAAGGAATTATAAATCCATGCGAAGAATTTGGATCTGCGTCCCAGTCCCTAACCATGCGTGGTACTATTGGATAATAGATAGCGATAAACATTCCAATAAGTAAGAACCACGCCCAAAGATGTTTTTTTAGTGTGTCTGTAATTGTCATATGATATTCCATTGGTTTAAGCGAGTGATAGCTCCTCGACCAAGGCGGACTAGTTTATTTGCAGTACGCCTTTCCTCTGTATATAAACAAGTTGCAAGAGGGCTTTGATAGCGAAAACTTTCTCCCTCTCCAACTGTTAATGCTCCAAATCTTCTAAAACGAAAACAGCCATAATCATCTATATCTTGTGGCATTTCGCCTGTGTTTGCAGAAGCAATTGTTGTTCCTTTGTAATATTTTGCGGCAATTTGAAATGTTTTTTCAGAGTAGCCACCACCAGGCCAACAAAGCCATGGTATTTTTTTGTTTAAATGTGTTGAAAGAATCTTTGCTGCACCACCTAGCTCATGCTCAACTCTTTTATTAAAATCCTCTTCACTTTCAAAATGGCCTTGTGGAAGCTCACTTTGTAGTTTTTGAGCAAGTTCTTTGAGAGTTTCTTTCCAATTAGGACGTTTAAAAAAATCTTGTCCTTCTTTTGCTACATATTCACGCAAATTACGTGCAATCTCTTCATTTGGAAAATATCGTGGACCTGCTAAGGATTTTTGATGCTCATATACAGGTTCGCCCCAAACTTTAGGGTTTCTAGGAGGTTGATTATATTTGTACTTTATAGATGGATTATCGTTCCAATCCATAAAGTGATAATTATCATCTGGATTGCGAAAATCAATAATCTTAGCACTTACAGGATACCAAGTATGGCTCATGCAGTGAGATTGCACATCTAAAACGCCAGATTTATCCAAAGCTTGTAATTCACCAATATTAAGAAATCCATCACAAAAAATATCTTCTTTTTCGTCCTTATGCCACTGTTTGCGTGGTGTTGTATCAGGGTTAATGAAGTCACCTGAAACAAATACTGTTCCGCAAGACTTATATTTTTCTAAAAGCGGTGCAGCATGCGTCCAGTTGTCAAGATAGCCATCATCAAATGTTAATGCGACAGCTTTTTCTTTAAGTATCCTGCCTGTTAAAATTAATTCTTTATATTCATCTAAAAGGACAGTTCTATAACCCATTATTTTAAAATATTTCAACATACCTTCAAATTGTTGCCATGGTGTCGTAAGAAAAGACCAAGTCCAATTTGGATTTGGATTACTAATAGTATGAAACATTATTGAAGATACCGGAACATGTTTCATTAATTTTTTACCTCACTTAAATCTTCAATTTCACAAACTACTTGGCGATGCTTTCCACCTTGGGTGCGTGGAATATCATCAACATAGTATATAGTTAAGTTAGCACCAGGGCAAATATCAGTTGAAAAATCTTTTTGAAAACTTGCAAAATCCTGTTCACTTTTATTTGTAAAATCTTTATTTTTAACGATATATAACTCAATTTCTCTCAAGGATTTTTGGCGAAATTGAAAATTTGCAATGCCAGCAATAGCACAAACTTGGCGAACAAAAAGGCTGCTATACATTTTTTCACCTGTCGGAGCAAATAAAGTCCCGCCGATTCTTCCCACATTCATTTGCATTAATTCATGCTCTCGATTACACTTACATTTTTCTTTAGTCGTAATTGGGCTTGCAAAATCTCCTATTTCATAGCGTAATAGGGGCATAGTGTAATTTGTAAGGCTTGTTAAAATAAGGCGTTGTGCAAGTGTGTCATATTCATGTATAGCATTTTCCTCCAAGGGCAGAAATTCGGTATATGCGCTTGTAGTAAGAATATGCATGTTTGAATTTTCGCATTCACAAGCAATACTTTGAACCTCTCGTGCACCGTACTGATCATAAACCTTACAGTTAAAACTTTTCTCTATTGTTTTTTTGTAGTGCGGTAAAAGTTGCTCTGCTGTACTAATCACACCACCTATATTATTAAAAATAATATTATTTTCAGCACAATAAGCCGCAAAATCATTTAAAGCACAGGCATAACCATAAAGAAACACTTTTTTGTGACGCTTAATGGCTTTAACCCAATCTTTCATATTGTCATTGCTATAGCGAAAAGCGTTTAATTGTTGAAATCCTGCAAGCCAAGGCTTTATTCTCCCAAGCTTTTTAGGCTTTAAAAAGTCTTTGGCATTTCCCCAGAGTGAAAAAATCATGTCATCTGCTGTCCAGCCTGCAAAAGAAAGTATCAATAAAAAATGAGCCTCCATTTCTGAAAAAACTTTTTTATCTTGATAGAAACTAGCAGGGTTACCTGTAGTTCCACCGCTTGAATTAAGTATTCTTTCTTGCTTTGGAGTTGCAGAAGAACAAAGCTCTTCAAGGTTTTCTTGCATTATTTTTTTTGTTAAAATGGGCAATTTAGCATAATCTTCAAATGAATGAATATCTTTTGGCTTTATGCCTAATGAATCAAATAATTTTTTATAATATATTGTTGTATCATAAGCATGTTGAATTAATTTTGAAAGCTCTTCAAATTGCCTTGAAACTAGTTCATCATGTGAAAGATATTGCAATTTTTGCAATTCTTCAAACCTTTTATAACGCTCGTCACCACGAAGAGCATAGAGTGCTTTTCTTAAACTAGCTACTAGCATTCTAAACCTCCAGCGTTATATAGATTATAATATTGTTTTGCCATAATAGTGTCAGACCTTTCTGCAAGAATATAAGAAAGCCCGTTTTGTGCAAGCTCTTGCCTTTTTTCTTTATTTAAAAATAAATCCTCCATTGCACTTGCTAGGGCTTCTGGATTTTTGGGAGGAACTAGCATGATACGCTTTGCACTCGACTTGTCATTTAAAGCTGAAATGCCACCAACATCAGTACTGATGACAGCAATTTTACATGACATTGCCTCTAAAATTGCCACCGGCAAGCCCTCTCTTTGTGAGGATAAAACAAATGTATCCATACTGCGTAAACGCTCTGGAATATCAAGGGCATTTCCTGCCATGTGAACTTTATCTTCTAGCTTAAGTGAAGAAATTAGCTCTTTAGTTGTTTTTCGCTCTTCGCCATCACCAACTATAAGCAGTCTAAGTTGTGGATATTTTTTTTCTAGTAAGCTAAAGGCTTTGATTAAGTTTGGGTGATCTTTAGCTTCTGTAAGTCTTCCAACAGTCCCAAAAACAAAATATTTTTCATTCTCCTCACTTTCGTTATGCCAAGGGAGCTCGGCTTTATCGCCTAAGGCTGAAAAAAGTGAACTATCCACACCGTTTTCAATTATTTTTACTTTATCAGCTGGAATGTGTAGCTTTGTTATAAAGTACTCTTTTATTTCTTCATTCACACAGGAAATACCTTGCATATATGGTGCAAAAAAACGTATACCACGGCGAATATTTGAATATTTTTTTATAGAATTAAGGGCATGTTCAGTATAAACAAGCTTAACTCCAGCAAGCTTTGCAGCAAAAAAAGCAAAAAGCAAAAGATAGCCTGCCTGCACATGTAGTAAGGAAACATCATGCTTGAGTAGGGCTTTATAAAGCGTGTAGATTGTTTTAATACGTCCACCGCTAGCATTTAGTCCAAAACTTGTAATATTCATAGATTCTGCACAACGAGCTAAATCACCCTCAGTGCCATACAAACTAGCTATAATACCATCAAAATTATTTTTATTCTTATCGATGATACTAAGGCAAAGGCGTTCAGCCCCTCCCATATTTAAGCTCGTTACAAGGTGCATAACAACTGGTTTCATTGTGTTTTTTCCTTATTATTAGCTTCTATATCATCAGTTTCTATTATTGCATCAGAAAATTTTTCATCTTTTTCGCTAAGTCTTGAGCGGATAACTTTTGCTGGAATTCCCCCTGCAATAGAAAAAGCTGGAATTGGATTTGTAACTACACTGCCAGCCGCAATGATAGAGCCTTCACCAATATCAGCCATAATTATTGCACCAATACCAACCCAACAATTATCACCAATAGTAACAGTACTATATTCTGATTTTTGAAGTCTTATAGGTGTGTCTAAGTCCTCATAGCTATGTTGATTTTTACCGCTTGTAATACAGATATGCGAAGATAGAATGCAATTTTTTGCAATATGTGATGCGCCTATATTACATTGTGCACCAATACTTACATTTTCAGATATTCTTGCTCTTGTATTAGAAAAAGTTGTTAAAAAAGCAATTGAAGTTTCTTGTGAAGTATTTTCTAGTGATAAACTATAAAACCCAGCTCTTAAAAGTATTCCAAATTTTCCTGGAAAAAGAGCGCAAAATTGTGATGCACCTTGAAAAGCTTCTTCTTTGTTCATAAAACATGAGCTTAGCTTCCATGAAAGATAAGGAATATATGCAAACACTAAAAAAATAGAACGAATAAGCTTATGCATCATAATGTTCTCGCAC
>CAYJPK010000051.1:13592-16029 GCA_964372035.1 uncultured Desulfovibrionaceae bacterium
TAAAAAGGAGTTTCTCTGCGGCGAATTGATAGTGAGAGCTTAGTTAAAAACCCCATAAGTTTCTCCTTTTTCATTCTTTTTTGCAAAAGCATCATATAAAGCTAAAATTTGATGAGCCCTAACATTTGGATTAAAATGCTTTTCAACGCGTTCCTTGCCAGCCATTCCAAAATTTTTCATTTTCTCTGGGTTATTTGTGAGTTCTAATAATGCCCTAGTAAGCTCACTTACATCACCACTTGGAATTAATATTCCTGTTTTATCATCAATAACAACTTCAGGAATACCACCTACATTTGTAGCAATTATTGGCAAGCCCATATACATGCCTTCAAGTGCGGCATTTGGCATACCTTCTGTTGTTGATGGCATAACTTGTATATCTGTAATATTATAGTAATTCGCAGTATCACGAACATGGCCTACAAAGGAGCAGGATTTTTCAATATCTAGCTCTTTAATTAGCTTTTGCAATTTATCGTGTTCTTGTCCATCTCCAACTACTAAAGCATGGGCATTGACACCTTGCTTTATAATATTAGCTATGGCTTTGAAAAATATATTATGCCCTTTTTCTGGGCTAAGTCTGCCAACAATGCTTATGACTAAAGAATCCTCACTTATACCAAGTTCACTGCGCAAAGCATCTTTTTCTTTTGTAACCTTAAGCTCTTCAGCAGCAAGGGCATTTGGAATAACAATAGCATGTTTGCGCACATGGTAGATTAACCTTGAGCGTAAAGACTCTGAAACAGCAACAACTTTTGTTGCTCCAAGTAGTAACACTTGCTCTAACATAGCATAAAGGCGTACTCTAGTATTTTCATGTGTCCAGCCATGCACAAAAGCTATCCACGGCAATTTTGTTTTATAGTGCAAAATCAAACAAAGCATATGGCTTTTATAACCATGTGATTGTAAAATATCTATATTATACTTATCTATGATAGATAAAGCTTGATTAACTAGCCCTAAATCAAATCTTTTATATTGCATTAAATGTTCAAGTTGCGAGCCAGTATTTTTAATTGTAGATTCAAAATCACTTTCCTTATTTTCTGTTGGAAGCTTGTAGTTTATAACAACAGGATTGCAACCCGATAAGCCACCATAGCGTAAAAACTGTTCTAGCCCCTTGCCTGGTCCACCTAAAATACTAGAAGCTAAGGCAATAAAAATATTCTTTTTATTCATTTCCACTCCAGTGTAACTTATTTTGTAATTTTTCTTCTACCCACTGACTTACAAGCTCTGCCTTGTCTTGCCATGATTCTCCTTCAAGGCTTTTTGCTCTTTCTTCCTCATTGATAGGAGTTTTTAGGGCTTTTTCTAAGGCGCAAATAAAGTTCTCACCCCTATCAGCAATATGTATAGCTTCCTTAAAGCGAAAAACTTCATTCATTGGAGTTGTTACTATAGGCTTGCCAGTGGCTAAGTATTCACGTAGTTTCAAGGGATTTATAGCATGCGTTAGTTCATTAATAATATATGGAATACAGGCGACATCAAAGCATGCAGCGTATTTTGGAAGATCAGCATATGAAACAGCATCAAAGTGGTAGAAATTATCAAATTTATTTAATTCGCGAAGGTCAATAACGCTCGTTCCAACACAAACAATATTCCACTGTGGTTTTTGCAAAAGCACTTCTTTAACAAGCTCAAGGTCAAAGCGTTGATCAATAAGTCCATAAAACCCAATAATAGGCTGTGAAATATCTTTAAATTCCACAGGGCGTTCATAGGCTTGTGAAGCCTTTGCAAAATGAGCAATATCAACACCGTGCGTAAGTAGTTTTGTTTCTTCTTTTGTATTTGTGCGTGATTTACATAAGGACTCTGAAACTGCAAATACTAAATCTGATTTTTCAAGCAATGATTTTTCAAGAGCTTGAACGAGCTTTGGCTGATTCATTCCAGGCCAATTAACAAAATCATCAACACAGTAATACACAACTAATTCTTCTTTTAATTTTCCAATATAATCAGCAACTAAAGGCTGAGTGCTAAGTACTATTGGCTCTGAAAAATCCCATTCTTTAGCAGCTTTTAAAACGGCATTTACGACACTTTTAGCATTAAATTCACGGATAAAACTGTAGTTGTTATAAGGAATCATAAAGGGTGAAATAATGCGTAAATTGCTATGTAAATCCATATCACTCGTATTGTTTTGTGTGGGCTTTAGCCATGATAAAACTTTTCCAAATGCACGTTTAATATCATAGACGGTAAATTCTGGATTTCGCATGCCAATAGTATTTACCCATAATAGTTTATTATGAGGCAAAAACTTGCTCATGATATGCTGACAACTAAAAGGGTGACGCCCCCAATCATCAGAAAAAACAATAAATTTCTTATTTTTAATCATAAAATACCAGAATGTTAATAAAATTTTAAAATACTAAAAGTTTTTTAATATTAATTCAGCGGT
>CAYJPK010000052.1:0-15892 GCA_964372035.1 uncultured Desulfovibrionaceae bacterium
TCGAACTTAGGCGGATTTTAGCGAACTAAATGGGACAAAAAAATCCCTGTAATACGTTGATACTACAGGGATTTTCTCTTTTTTTTGATTTGAAACCAGTTACTTTCTGGTGGAGGCGGCGGGAATCGAACCCGCGTCCGAAAACAGTCTACGCAAAGCGTCTACAGGTTTAGTTCAGACTTTAAGTTTAGCTACAAATTTAGCCACTGAACAAGCGATTCGTAGCGATTAAACTGTATAATCTCGCCTTGAGCGCCAGTTTACACACGCCAAAGCCAGCCTGATAGTGTTACACCGCATAGGCTTATCAGACATGGGCCTAATTAGTGCGACCATCTATGTGGTCTTGCTCAAGCTGCAATTAAGCAGCGCAAGCGTAAGCGTAATCGTCGTTTGCAATTACATTGTTGCCGCTTTTTACGAGGCCAGCGGCGCCTCGACCTGCAACCAAGGCTTCCATATCTACGTCGAAACCGGTGCGCCCCCGAGAAAAGTATAATAAGGCTTATTTGTATTTTTGGCAATACCCTTATTTTTAACTTTATTTCAAACAAATCATTAAGCCTGCTTACACAAGCAAACAGGCTTAGATTTTATTTGCTGATTTTTACATTACCAATCTTTTCAAAGTACTTTGCGATACTACTATGGTCACTATCACCATAGCCATCAGCTAGACAAGCTTGCATAATTTCAGTAACCATAGCAGTTAATGACGTTGGCATGTTGATTTTTTTAGCTGCATCAGCAACGTTATTTAAGTCTTTCATGTGATACTTAAGGAAAAATCCAGCCTTAGTATTATTTTCAAGCATCATTGGTGCTTTAGCATTCATAACAGTTGAGCCAGCTAAGCCACCTTTAATTGCTTCAAAGACTAGTTCTGGGTCAGCACCAGCTTTTGCTGCAAAAGCAAGAGCTTCACTCACACTAGCAATATTAAGAGCAACGACAATTTGGTTTGCAAGCTTACAAACATTGCCAGCACCAATATCACCAACTCGCACAACGCTAGCAGCCATAGGCTTAATATATTCCAGCGCCTCGTCAAATACGCTTTGCTCTCCACCAACCATAACCGATAAAGTTCCATCAATGGCTTTTGGTTCACCACCGCTAACAGGAGCGTCAAGCATTTTAACACCTTTTTTAGCAAGCTCTGCTGCAACTTCTTGGCTAACAACAGGTGAAATAGAGCTCATATCAATATAAATAGTGCCAGCCTTTGCATTATTTAAAATTCCATTTTCACCAAGCACAACCTCTTTGACATCAGGTCCATTAGGTAACATGGTGAAAATAATATCAGATTTTTGAGCTACTTCTGCAATACTATCAGTAGCTTTTCCGCCATTTTCAACGAATTTATCAATTTTTGCTTTTGAACGGTTATAGCCAATAACTTCGTATCCAGCTTTTACAAGGTTACAAGCTTGAGGCAAACCCATAATTCCTAATCCGATAAAACCAATAATTTTACTCATAGTTTCACCTTATTTTTGCTTAGTCGCAAACTTTTACATTTGCAATTTTTTCAAAATATCTAACTAAGCAGCTATGGTCTGAAAGTTCATGTCCGTCGCTTACGCAAGCTTGCATGATTTGGCTAACCATTGCAGTGAACGGAATAGGCATATTGCTTTCTTTTGCGGTAGTTAAAGTATTATTCAAATCTTTGATATGGTAGCGTAAAAATCCACCTGGAGTTACATCACCAGCTAACATCATTGGAGCTTTTGCGTCCATGATAGTTGAACCAGCTAAGCCACCACGAATAGCTTCATAAACAAGTGCAGGGTCTGCGCCAGCTTTTTTAGCGAAAGTTAAGGCTTCAGCTAAGGTTGCAATATTCATAGCAACAATAATTTGGTTAGCGAGTTTACAGATGTTACCAGCACCAATAGCACCGATTAAAGTAACTGTACCTGCCATTGGCTTGATATAGTCATAAGCTTCGTCAAATACAGCTTTATCACCACCAACCATGATTGATAGTGTGCCGTCAATAGCCTTTGGTTCGCCACCACTAACAGGAGCATCTAACATTCTAATGCCTTTTTTAGCTAAAGCATCATGCACTTCACGGCTACCAGCAGGAGCAACAGAACTCATATCAATGAAAATAAGGTTTGGTTTCGCATTTTCCATAACACCACCAGCACCAAGCGCAACCTCTTTAACTTGTGGAATATCAGGAAGCATTGTAAAAACGATATCAGACTGCTTAGTAAGTTCAGCAATTGTACTAGCACTTTTGCCACCAGCAGCAACAAATTTTTCCACAGATGTAGGATTAGTATCGTAACCAACAACTTCAATCCCGCCTTTAAGAAGGTTACAAGCTTGAGGTAAGCCCATAATTCCTAAACCAATGAAACCAACAACCTTTTTCATTACAACCTCCGTTGCATCTTAAAATGTGAATATATTTTTTTAACCAATAAACATAACTTGTATATTTGCTAATTGTATGCTAATTTAAAAAATAATACAATATTAATTTGTGGAGGTCTATTTTTATGTTAATTAGCGAATGGATGACAAAGGAAGTAATTACTGTAACGCCTCAAACAAATATTTTTAAAGCAGCTAAAATACTTAAATCTCACGATATAAGACGTTTACCTGTTGTTGATGAAAATGGTCTACTCGTTGGTATTATTTCTGATAGAGATATTAAGGAATCATCACCATCTAATGCTACAACACTTGATGTATATGAGCTTATGTATGTGTTATCTGAAATAAAAGTCCATGATATTATGACTAAGGACGTCATTACAGTTAAGCCAAGTGAAACAGTTGAGCGTGTTGCTCTTTTAATGGAAGAAAAAGGCTTTGGTGGAGTTCCTGTTGTTGATGATAGCGGGCAACTTGTTGGTATCATAACAGATAATGATATTTTTAAAGTTTTTGTTGCAATTACTGGTGTTCGCACAGGTGGAACACAATTTGCTCTTGAGGTTAGTGATCAAGCAGGAACAATTCGTCCTATTTTTGATTGCATGCGAGGCTATGGCGTAACTATTGCTTCAATGTTAACTACAAATAGCGAAAAAGAGGGCAAACGTAGAATCTATATACGCATCAAAGATTTAGAGCAAAGCAAAGAAGATGAACTCATTGCAGAGTTAAAAGCAAAGTTTGATTTCATCTATTACACAAAAGATGAGCCATATGTTGCTTAGAGAATATGAAATATCACTTTCTTAATTTTAAATTTAAATGTAACCATTTAGACTTGCAGTCAGCAAAATTTTAAATAATCTTATGAATCATAAATTTACAGCTATACTTGAAAAAGATAATTTGATTGATATTGAAGTTCAATCTGCAAGTAATAAATTTAGAATGTTAGGTCCTGCTGGTGTAAAGCGTGAACTTTCTATCATAAACAATAAGGAAACAAACGGTTTGCCTGTTTTGATAGGTGCTGGACTTGGCTATGCTTTAGAGGAAATTTGTAAAAAATTTCCTCATGTTGCAGTCATTGATAAGGAAGTCGATTTACTCTCTATTACAGAATTAAAAGAAAAATATCCAAATGTTTTATGGATAAATGATAGTGATATAAATATCGTTTTTCAAAAACTAACTGCATGGCAAAATAAGAATCAAAATCAAGCCTTTATTTCTTATTTAAATCCATGTTATCTGCGCTTGGACCGCACGTGGTATAAACAAATTCACGATGATGTTAGCGCTAGTTCAAAATTCAATTTTTGGGATAAAGCTATTATTAAAAGGTTTAGTGATAAAACTCCTCGGCTTTTACTCATTACTAGCAAGTATTTTTTAGTGGGTGAACTTGTTGAAGCATGTAAGCGCCTTGGTTATGACTATAAGGTACTTAGCTTTGAAGATGAAAAAATTGCAGCAACAGAATTTATTAAAAAATTACTAACTATTGCAGTTGAATTTAAGCCAGATTGTGCAATCACTATGAATCATTTAGGTGTTGATAGGGAGGGTATTTTAACAGAACTACTTGAAAAGTTGCAATTGCCACTTGCTTCATGGTTTGTTGATAATCCTCATCTTATTTTACACCTTTACAATAAACTAGTAAGTCCTTGGACTACTATTTTTACATGGGACGCTGATAATATTTCTAGTTTGCGTGAAACTGGCTTTGAGCATGTATATCACCTACCGCTTGGAACAGACCCAACAAGATTTAAACCAACAAACGCAAAAAGACCGCCAGTTCCTTCATGGCGCACGGAAGTTTCTTTTGTTGGTAATTCAATGGTTTATAAGGTTGGTAAGCGATTAGCGACAGGTAAGTTTCCAGCTAGTCTACTAAAAAAATATCGCAAGTTATCATATGATTTTGGTGAAAGTGATTTACGTAGTGTACGTGAGTTTCTTCTTAAAAGTGAGGCAAGGCAAGATTATTTAGCTTTAAATGATAATGAAAAGCAACTTGCATTTGAAACTCTTCTGACTTGGGAGTCAACAAGGTTATACCGTCAAAAATGTGTTAGCCAAATTTTAGATTTTAATCCTCTGATTGTTGGAGACAAGGGTTGGAATACGAATTTAAAGGGCAATACTCAAAAATGGCATTTACACCACGAATTGACATATTATACTGAGTTACCACATTTTTATCAATGGTCAGACATTAATTTTAACTGTACAAGCAAGCAAATGAAAGGGGCTGTAAACCAACGCTTATTTGACGTGCCTGCAGCTGGTGCTTTTTTGTTAACTGATTGGCGAGATCAATTAAATGAATTATTTGAACCACAAAAAGAAGTCGTATATTATAATGAACCAGAAGAAGTGCCTGAATTAATTCGTTATTATTTAAAAAATGAAAATGAACGGAAGAAAGTTATCTCAGCTGCAAGAAAACGTGTACTAGCTGAGCATACTTGGGAAAATAGGGTAGAAAAAATGGTTAAAATTATGCGTGGAATATATGGATAAGCCACTAGCATCAACGATTGCCACAACGCCAGGTATATATATTTATAAGGACGCAAAAAATAAAATTATCTACGTTGGAAAGGCGAGAAACTTGCGTAAGCGTGTTTTGTCATATTTTCAAGCTGATGAAAAATTAAGCCCAAAAACTAGGGCGATGATTGCAAATGCGGCAACAATTGAAACCATTAGCACCATTACAGAAAAAGAAGCCCTTCTGCTTGAAGCAAGCTTAATTAAAAAATATCGCCCTCGATACAATATTACTTTAAGAGATGACAAGCAATATGTATTATTTCGCATAGATAAGCATAAGCCCTATCCACGCCTAGAAATTGTTCGTCAAAGTTATCGTGATAATGCCAAATATTTTGGACCTTTTACTTCTGCTGCTGCGGCTAAGCAAACGTGGAAAATGCTGCACCGTGCGTTTAATCTTCGTCGTTGTTCAGACAAGGCAATGAAAAATCGTGTGCGTCCTTGCTTGTACTATTATATCAAGCAGTGTTTAGCACCCTGCACTGAAAATGTAGACAAAGAAATTTATGCTGATTTAATTCATAATGTTGAATTATTTCTGTCTTCTAGGTCAACTGAACTTTTAGATATGCTAAAAAATGAAATGCTTGTTGCCTCTGAAGAACTTTATTTTGAAAAAGCTGCAGCACTTCGTGATCAAATTATTGCAATTGAACGCACTATTGAAATGCAAAGCGTTGTTTTGCCGACTAAATCTGATATTGATGTTATAGGAATTGTGCCTGTTCAAGCAGAACATAAGCAAGGCATAGCTCTAGGTGTTCTTTTTATTCGTGAAGGACGCTTGATTGATAGGCGGAACTTTTTTTGGCGAGAATTTGATTTAGACGATGCTTTTGAACTTTTATCCTCCTTTATTGGGCAATTTTATTCAGAGCAAAATATTCCTCCTGCTCGCATTACTATACCGTGGTATGAAGAAGAGCTTGAGCAAGATTATTGTGCACTTGAAAATTTATTATCCTCCTTTAGAGGGGCACAAGTTCATATTGGGCTAGCAAGAAATCAAGCTGAACATCGATTAATAAATATGGCAGAAGAAAATGCAAAAGAAGCCGCAAAGCAAAGTGACAAAACTGATCCTAATTATTTAGCATCAAAACTAGCAGAACATTTTAAAGTTGATACCCCTATTAATAGAATTGAGTGTGTTGATGTTTCGCATATCAGTGGTCAAGCAACACGTGTTGGTATGGTAGTTTTTGAACATGCAAAGGCCCTGCATAATGCTTATAGAACTTATTCAATTCAAGCTGGAGGTGACGATGTTTTAGCTTTGAGCACATGGGCTGAACAGCGGCTTAAAGATGAAACAGCTTTACCAGACTTATTATTAATTGATGGTGGGCGTGGGCAAATTAATGCAGTTCAAAAGATTATGCCTAATCAACTAATTGCAGGTATAGTCAAGGCTAGAAACGAACAAGGCTATGCAGATCGTAGAGCTGGTAATGTAGCAGATATTATATTGCTGCCAAACAGAATTAACCCGTTAAATTTTCACGCAGGCTCGCAAGAATTATTGTTTTTGCAATTAATTAGAGATCATGCTCATAACTATGCGCTTAATAAACACCGCAAAGCTCGAGGCAAAGAAGCATTAACAGGTGACTTGCTCCGCTTGCCTGGGGTTGGTACAAAAACTGCGGAGCTACTTTGGTCAAGGTTCAAAAGTCTTGAAGAAATGATTGAAGCTGATGAAAAAACACTTGCTAGCATTGAGGGAATTGGACAAAAACGCTCAAAAGTTCTAGCACAAAGGCTTAAAAGTTTAAAGAATTAAAAAAAAATATTTTACAATTATTTTTATTAATCTTTAGTTTAAAAACATGCGATCAATAAAAAGTCTTAGATATTATCTAGTTATGCTTTTAATCAAAACCTGAAGTTTCTTTTTAAAAAACAGTTTTAAAGTATAAAGCCCTTTGTTCAACTAGACTTAGCCCCTATTCTGTTGACAATGCTAGCTTTTTAAGTATAATAACTCAATCTTTTACTTATGGAGAACATAAAAATGACAAAAGCCGATTTAGTAGAACAAATTTATCAACGTGCAGAGCTCCCAAGCAAAGCTAAAGCAGAAGCAGTGCTTGAAGTTATGATTTCATCTTTAAGTGAAGCTATTAGCTCAGGCGATGGAATTACTTTCAGCGGATTTGGTAGCTTTAAACTTTCTGAGCGTGCTGCTCGTAAAGGTCGTAACCCACGTACAGGTAAAGAAATTGACATTCCAGCTTGTAAAGTGGTGAAATTCACACCTGGTAAAAATCTCAAAGAATCTATTAACTAATATCATTTAACTTTGTCTAACTAAGTTAAAACAAAATAATAAACCTGCATGAGAAATCACGCAGGTTTATTATTTTTTAGTACCTTTTATTAGAAAAAAAATTGAAGCCACAGAGTCTACATTTTTTTATTTGAAGCTGGCTCTAAATCCTTTAAAAGTTTTCCTAAAATGTCTTCTTGCCCATCAAAGCCTTCAATGAACCCATCTTTTGAGACATCACTATTTTCACCTTTATCACTTTTTGCCTTTATGCTTTTTTGCACAATTGAAATAGCTTCATCATGCACAACACCACCAGCAAAAACAGCATTATTAAAGCGGTCAAGAGGTGCTTTTTCAAGAACGGCATCAGTTGCCTTGATGGTTGCTTGAGTTCTAAGAGCTATTGCAATCGCATCTGATGGGCGGCAATCAAATTCTACAATTTTATTATTTTGTAAAACTTCTAAGCTTGCATAAAAAACGCCCTCTCTTATATCTGTAATTGTTACAGAAGTCACTTGCGCACTTAAACCCTTTAATACATTGGCAAATAAGTCATGTGTAAGTGGACGATCGGGTTCAATATTGTGTAAGGCAACAGAAATAGCCATTGCCTCAATTCCGCCAACCCAAATTGGCAAAACCACGTCTTTATCAATGCCTTTGAGCACTAAAATTGGAATTTTTAAATTGCTATCAATTGCAAGACCAAGTACTTTTAATTCTACCATAATAAGCTTCCTTTTTAAAAACCTTGTTCGAGAGCTGGGCTAAAAAAGGATTTTTCCTCAAGCTTTGCCTTTGCAATATTGCTAGGCTCAACATACACACGGCGCTCACAAATTTTTATGCGCCCGCTAGCAAACCATTCAATAACTTGTGGGTAAATCCTATGCTCTAATTTATGAATACGTTTTTCTAAGTCCGATAAATCTTCACTGTAATCAACATGAGTTGTGGCTTGAGCAATGATTGCTCCATTATCCATAATTTCGTCAACTAAATGCACAGTACAACCAGCTAGTTTAACACCCCAATCATAAGAATCAGAAATTCCCTTTGTACCAGAAAAAGATGGTAATAAAGATGGGTGTATATTAATTATTTTTCCTCTAAATGCTTCAATAAAACTTTCTGAAAGTAGGCGCATATAACCTGCTAAAACAATTAAATCAATATCTTTTTGATTAATTATTTCAATAAGTTTAGCGTCATATTCTTCACGAGTCTTATAGAGAGTATGATCAACACAAATGCTCTCAACACCTGAGTTTTCTGCACGCTCAAGCACGTAGGCGTTTGGGCGGTTACAAAGTACCAGTTTAGCGCTAGCATTAACTAAACCGCTGTTAATAGCATCTAAAATGGCTTGTACATTGCTTCCGTTACCAGAAGCCATAAGAACTATTTTAAGTTTTTCCATTAGTTATCCATGTATGTAATAGTCAACAATAGCAGAGCTTAAATCTTCTATTGTATAGTTTTTTGGCTCAATACTGCAAGCTAGGCCGTATTTTTCAAGGCTTTTGCGAGTTACTGGACCAATGCATGCAAATCGAACTTTTGAATTACCTAAGAATAAATGTTCAGGAACATGCGCAAAAAAGTTATCCACAGTTGAAGATGATGCAAAACTTATGCAATCAATCTCGCCTTGCTTTAATTTCTCTAAGAAAGTATCTTTATTTTCAAAAATTGGCAAGGTTTCATAAACAGCAACAACATTGACCTCTGCCCCATTTCGTTCAAGCTCTTCTGGTAAAACTTCCCTGGCCTGCTTTGCCCTTGGAATTAATATTTTTTTACCTTCAATTCCAATTGCTAACATTGAATCAATAATATCTTCTGCAATATATTTTTCAGGAACGAGGTCAGCTTTTATACCATATTTAAGTAGCTCAACAGCAGTTGCACTCCCAATACATGCAAATTTATTTTTGGATAAAATTCTTGAATCATAGCCCAGTTCATGGATTTTTTCAAAAAATGCCTTTACACCATTGACGGAAGTAAAAATTATCCAGTCATAGGCTTCTACTTCAGTTATGGCTTTTACAATTTGTGCGTCTTCCTTTAAACTTTGAATTCTAATTGTCGGAGCAATAATTGTTTGGGCACCAAAGGCTTCAAGCTTTTCAGACAATTCACTTGCCTGTGCTCTTGAACGAGTTACAACAATATTTTTTCCAAAAAGAGGTTTATTTTCAAACCAATTTAATTTTTCTCGTAATTTTACAACTTCGCCTACAATAATAATCGACGGGTTGGTAAAGTCATTTTCAACGGCAACTTGTGGTAAATCCTCTAAGCTGGCAGTAATACTTCTTTGCTTGCTAGTTGTTGCCCAGTGAACAAGGGCACTCGGTGTTTGAGGGCTTAATCCTGCTTTAATTAGTTCATTGCTTATATTAGGCAAATTTTTCATGCCCATTACAAAAACTAAGGTAGAAGCGCTGTTTGCAAGAGCATGCCAATTTAGGACTGATTTTTTCTTATCAGCATCTTCATGCCCTGTAATAATCGTCACTGATGAGGCATAGGATCTATGAGTTAAAGGAATACCAGCATATGCTGCTCCAGCAATTGTACTTGAAATACCAGGAACTTCCTCAAAAGAAAAACCTGCTTTTGCAAGGGCTTCTGCTTCCTCACCACCTCTTCCAAAAACATAAGGGTCACCGCCTTTTAAGCGCACAACTACTTGATTTCTAAGAGCTTCATCACATAAAAGCTCATTGATTTCTTCTTGTTTTAAGGCATGATTGCCAGATATTTTACCAACATAAATTTGCCTTGCTTCTGGCTTAATTAATTTTAACAAATGCTCTGATGCTAAGTAATCGTAAATCACAACATCTGCCGCTTCAAGCAATTCTTTACCACGTAATGTTAAAAGCTTTGGGTCACCAGGACCAGCACCAACAAGATAAACCTTTGGCTCTATCATAAAAATATTCCTCTTGAATATCCTTTTAATAATTTAATGTTAATATGTTAATATATAGTACTTTTTGTATTCTGATATTAATTTAACTCAAGTTTAGCACTCTTGCAAGCATCTATTTTCTATTAAATTTTAACTTTTTTAATTTTTAATATAATATACTGATATAATGAGATAAAAATAAAAAATAAACCGTTAAATAAAATAATTAATACATAAGAAAATACTAAAAAACATTAACTCTTAAAAAAGTCTAGAAAAGTTGGCAAGTTTTTTGCTAGTTAAATTGGCAAAGGCAAATTTTGCCACAATGGGGAGGTTCCATGAAAGTTAGAAGTGAACAACTTGAACAGTTGTTGCAAATTCAAAACCAAATAGGGCATGGCACCAAGGTAAACCAAGCGACTTCCGATTTTGGAGCAATTTTTAGCGAAGAATTAAGCGCTGAAAATGCTTCCTCTGTGGAAAGCGTGCAAACCCCGAAAGGCATTGATCCTCTTTTACTTCTTGGCAATAGCACGGACGCTAGCCAGATGTTACTAGATGATACAGTTGCGCAAGCAAGCATGCTGCTTGAATCTTTTGAAGATTATTCTAATGGATTAAATAATCCTCAAATGGATATGCGCTCAATGTGGTCTAGCTTAACTCAGATGGAAAGTGATTTAAGTAACCTTAAGGCGAACATGCAAAAACTTGGTAGTCAAGGCGCGGGACTTGAAGATATCGTGAATGAACTCGAGATTCTTACAAGCACTGAAAAAATTAAAATTAACCGTGGGGATTATTTGTAATCAAATAATTCAAAAAGCCCATATCAGCTGATATGGGCTTTTACTTTTTATATGGCTTAAAACTTTATTTTTTGTAGCTTAAGTGGTGGGACAGCTATTTTTTTAGTATGTTTTGATATACTCGTCCATGTTTTCAGGAGAACAATTTTTATTAACCCAAAACGCTGCCGCCCATACCATTAATGCTGTAGCTTGTGTGTCATCAAGGCGCTTAATCTTAGCTTCCAAACTAGAGCGACTAGCACCATGTTTTGCGTGAACAGAACTATGTTCGCAAGCATCAGAAACCTTTAAAAGCAAATAATTTAATCTTGTATTGTCAGGTGTAAGCTTAGTATTTTGATAAGCATCAAGAATAGTTTTTAACTCAGAACTACTAAAAATAGACTTAATACTAGAAATTGAGCGAAAAAAAGTATCTACAGCCCAGGGTAAAATAAATTCAGCGCCTGCACTTTTAGTACGAAAATAATCTTTTAACCAACGCTCTTGTTGGTCGCTTATTCTGGCCGCAACTTGGGGCATAGAACAATCCTCAAAATATGATTTTAGGTGAAAAATAATTTAAATATCCCACATTGTGTTTAACACCTACCATAAAAAGATATAAAACTCAAGCATTTCTAGACTTTTTTTAAAGTTTTTTTAACATATATAAATTATTGCATAATTTTATAAAAATATTATTCTTGCCATTTCTCATAAATATGCTATATTTAAGGCAATTATTATAATTTTTATTTTCAGTAGCATTAAGTATGCCTAGAGCCATACTATAAATTTTGAAGGAATAATTATGCATTGGGACAAGCTTGAATTACTTAAATTATCAGAGCAGCATTGGACTTATGCGGCTATAAGCACAGGGCTTGAGTTAAATATATTTTCTCATTTGGAAAAAGCATGCTCTATTAGTGAGTTAGCAAAACTATGTCAATGTAAAGAGCGAAGCTTCGAAATGCTGATAATTGCTCTAATAAACCTAAAACTAATTTACCTTGAAAATGAGTTGTTACATTTAACTGATTTTGCAAAAGAAAATTTATGCAAAAACAGCAAAGCTTATATGGGGCATATTATTAGCCATAGCTTTCATTTAGCACCGGCTTGGGCAAGCTTAGCTGAGTGTGTAAAAAATGATACTCCTGCTCGAACTAGTGTAATGACCACAAAAAATGATGAAGAGCGTGAATCATTTTTGCTTGGAATGGATGTTATTGCAAAAGTTCAAGCTAATGCCATTTTGGAGCATATTGATTTAAAGGATAGAAAAAAACTGCTTGATTTAGGTGGAGCTTCTGGGACATATGCTATTAATTTTTGTCTACACAATCCCCAGCTTGAAGCAACTATTTTTGACTTGCCACATTCTGAAACCTTTGCATCACAAAACATTAAAAATTATAATCTTTCGCATCGAATTAATTTTGTCGGTGGTGATTATTTTACAAGTGAATTACCTACAGATTGTGATGTCGCATGGTTATCACAAATTTTACATGGGCATGATAAAGAAAGCGCAGCACAACTAGTTAAAAATGCAGTTGATTGTCTAAAAGCCGACGGAAAAATATTAATCCAAGAATTTATTCTAGAAACGGGTAAAGCTACTTACCCTGCATTGTTTAATTTAAATATGCTTGTTGCAACACCTCGAGGGCAAAGTTATACCCAAAATGATATTTTTGAATTTTTGGATAAAGCCGGTGCAAAAAATATTCAAAGATTACAGCTTGATTTGCCAAATGGAATTGGTATAATAAGTGCTAACGCATAAAGGATCATAATGAGATATTTTTTAATTATACTATTATTATTTGTTTGCTCTTGTGCCAATAAAAACTATCAGAGTACAGCACAAAGCGATTTTGAGCTTGCAGTTGAAGAATGTTCTGAGCTAAGCTCAGCCTTAAATGAGCCAGAACACCGCAAAGGTTCACTTTTTTGGATGAACTATTTTGAAATGTGCATGGGTGGTTATGGCTATACAAAAGAGGACTACAAACACTTATGGTTTAATTAGCCTTATCCTTTTAATAGGGTGGAATAATGCGAGTTATATTAATTTTGATTATGCTTTTTCTTTGTGCGTGTGCCAATAAAAACTATCAAAGTACGACCAACACAGACTTTGAGCTTGCTGTTAATGAGTGTGACGAGCTTAGTAGTACTTTGAATGGACCTAGAGATAATCGTGGTTCGCTTGTGTGGCAAAGTTATTTTGATGCGTGTATGGACAGTTATGGCTATACTAAAGAACAATATAAACATTTATGGTTTAACTAAAAAAGATAAAAATGAAAAAAAAATCAAGCAAAATAATAAGCGACAATCGCAAAGCAAGGCATTATTATGAATTTTTAGAGTTTTTTGAAGCTGGAATTTCATTAATTGGCTCTGAAGTCAAAAGTTTAAGGGCTGGACAAGTAAGCTTTATGGATAGCTATGTTGATTTTAGTGGGAATGAAGCATGGCTATTAAATTTGCACATTGCACCATATGAAAATGCTGGATATGTTACACAAATACCAGACCGCAAAAGAAAACTTTTATTGCACCGCCATGAAATTAAAGAGCTGATTGCAAAAGTTGAGCAAAAGGGTTTAACTGTTGTGCCTACAAAAATTTATTTTAAAGAAGGCAAGGTTAAGCTTGAGCTTGCACTTGCTAAGGGTCGTAAGACACATGATCATAGGGAAGAGTTGAAGCGTCGTGCTGAAACTAGAGATATGGAGCGAGAATTAACTAAATATTAAAGGAGTTTTTATGCCTAGGCTTGCCGCAAACATTGGAATGATTTTTAATGAATACCCTTTCTTAGACCGCTTTGAACATGCCGCAAAAGCTGGATTTAAAGCAGTTGAATACATGTCACCGTATGAGTATGATGTGCATGAATTAAAGCGTTATCTTGATGAATTTAAATTACAACATATTTTATTTAATTTACCAATGGGTGATTTAGCTAATGGTGAGCGTGGGACTGCAGTCATTAAAGGTAGAGATGATGAGTTTAAGGCTGGTGTTGAAAAATGCGCTGAATATGCTAGTATTTTAGGTGCCTCTTGCATCAACTGTTGCGTAGGTCGTACAACTGAAAGCAAAGAAGAAGTAATTGAAAGGTTGATTCCTCGCATTAAATTTGCGGCTGATACTTTAGCAAAACACAATGTAAAACTTGCGCTTGAAGCTCTTAATGGCTTTGATGTTACAAATTTCTTTTTTAAAAACAACCAAGAAATCGCTGATTTTGTTGAAATGATTAAGCATGAAAATGTATTCTTATTGTATGATGTTTATCATGCTCAAAGAATGGAAGGTGAATTAACCAATAATTTAAAGAAATATTTGCCTATCGTTCCGCATATTCAAATTTCTGACAATCCTGGTCGCCACGAGCCTGGAACAGGTGAAATAAACTATAAAAATATACTTAAAACCATTGATGATATAGGATATAAAGGTTGGGTTGGCTTAGAGTATATGCCTATTGGAAAGAGCGAAGACAGCTTTGGCTGGATTAAGGAATATGGTCTTAGCTTATAACCTTTTTTAAATACTTACTTGGCAAACGTCGATACAGGATTATATTATAAATAATATGGTCTTGTATCGGCACACAAAAATAAAATTATTCGTAGTTATATTTTTTGTGGCAAGTAATTTGCATATTTTTTCTACGAGGTTTGAAACTTAATGCAAAGCTTTTTTAAATACATTTTAGTACTGTTGCTTATTACTAGCATTTTCATTATGACACTAGGGTTTGTGCCAAATGAGTTTGCTCTTGAAGTACGTAAAGTGTATGATAAAAATGTGATTATTGTTCAAAGCTTCGAACTTGAGCGTCGTCCTCTAGATACTAGCACTCATAGCATAAGGCGTACAATTAACACTTTAGCTGGTCCTAGTAGTAATATAGTTTTAAATAGCCCAAATCCAAATTTCAGACTTTTGACTCAAGACTTTAGTATTGATAATAGTACCTTGCTTGATAGGCTTGAAGATAAGCCTCAAGAGTTGGCTGCTGGCATTAGCCTGCCTCAAAATAATGACAATAGTAGTGACTTAACTTGCTTACCTATTACTCCAAACTACAATAAACCGCATTACTTGTATGAAAAAAGCACAAGAGTTCCTTTTAGAGAATCTGTGCGAGAATTTTCAAAAAAATATCATTTGAATGAATACTTAGTATATGCAATCATGCATACTGAAAGTGGATTTAATCCCAGCGTTATAAGCAATCGCTATGCTCACGGTTTGATGCAAATTGTACCTGAGACAGCGGGAGAAGAAGTTCATCGCTATTTGCATGGTAGAGATTCAGGCTTACCAAAATCAAGCGACTTATTAAACCCACACTTTAATATTAAGTACGGCATTACCTATATTCACTTGCTTATGACTTATCATCTAGCTGGTATTAATGATCCATTATCACTTGAATATTGTACGATTGCGGCTTATAACGGTGGTTCTGGTGCTGTTTTACGTGTTTTTGGTAGAACAAATGAACAAGCCATTGCAAAGATAAACACTTTCGCTCCAAAAGATTTATACAGATATTTACAAAATAATTTGCCAACAACTGAGACAAAAAACTTTTTACATAAAGTTACAACTACTAAAGCCTCATTAAACTTACAAGCTGGCAGATAAAATATAGTAATTTCAAATGAAATTACTATCATTGACTGCGCTAGCAGGCAATCACTGCGAAAGCATAAGTGCAATTTTATTGCGCTGTTAAGTGCTGGAGCAAGTGTGACTTTTCTTACCTTGATGCTAGTGATGTCAACTTAAAATACTATATTTGTTAGCCAGGTTTTTAAACGTCAGGTTTTTAAACAATAGACTAATTAGTCGGTACTGAAAAAGTCATTTTTAATGCCTTTTTCTAAAGGCACG
>CAYJPK010000053.1:0-15093 GCA_964372035.1 uncultured Desulfovibrionaceae bacterium
AAAAAAGGTAGTACATAAAAATGCACTACCTTAATTATATATAACTATAAATAGTTTAATTCCAAAAAATCAAATAAAATGATTTTCTTATAGTTATTAACCTTGTGATAAGAGTGTTGTAGCTTCGCCATCAACAACTATTTTACCGTCTTGATTTTCTACCCATGTTCTAAGACGAACACGCTTTTTATCCATTTTTTCAACAACTTCTGCATAAGCTGTTAATGTATCGTCCATAAAAACAGGAGCTTTAAAGCTAAGCTCTTGTGAAAGGTAGATGGTTCCATAACCTGGCATGTGAGCACCAAGAACAGATGAAATTAAACCTGCACTGAACATGCCGTGAGCAATACGTTTGCCAAAGCGTGTATTTGCAGCAAATTCATCATCTAAATGAACTGGATTGTCATCTAAACTCAACTCTGCAAAGGTCTTAATATCATCGCCAGTTACTTGTTTCGTTACACTTCCACGAGTTCCAACTTCAATTTCATCATATTTTAATGATGGCATAATAACTCCTTATTTGCCTAAGCCCATACGCTCTGACATAAAGATTTTTGCGTCCATTAACTTTGGAGCTGTTTCCATTTTAGGAACAAAGTCCATATGTGCCAAGATATCCTTATCAATATCAATTCCAGGTGCAACTTCAGTTAAGTGAACACCATCTTCACGAAGTTCAAAAACTGCGCGCTCTGTAATATACATTACAGGCTGTCCAACTTGGTTTGCATACTCAGCACTGAAGGTTACATGCCCAACGTTTTTAACAAATTTCTTTTGCTCGCCTTCATTAAGGATAGTAAGTTTGCCGTCTTTTGCTTCAAGTTTTAAGCCCTTAGCAGTAAATGTTCCGCAGTAGAAAACTTTTTTAGCATTTTGTGTAATATTAATAAAGCCACCACAGCCTGTAATACGTGAACCAAGTTTACTTACGTTAATATTACCTGCTTCATCAGCTTCTGCTAAACCTAAAAATGCTAAGTCAATACCGCCACCATCATAGAAGTCAAACTGAGTACACTGATCAAGAATACATTCAGGGTTTGTAGCTACCCCGAAATGTAAGCCGCCAGCAGGAATACCGCCAACAGTTCCAGCCTCTACAGTTAAAGTCATGTAGTCGCCGATTCCTTCCTCATTAGCAACTGTAGATACAACTTCTGGAATACCAATTCCTAAGTTTACTACTGTTCCTTTTTCAAGCTCCATTGCTGCACGACGTGCAATAATTTTACGTTCATCAAGCGGTACTTCAGGCATGCTACCAGTCAATATTTTTGTAGCTCCGCAATGTCTATTGATTACATCTCTAGGTGCTTCAGGCATATTTTCTTCACATGAAACTTCCACAATAGCTGTTACATAAATACCAGGAATTTTGATTAATTTAGGATCAAGTGTTCCAGCTTTAACAACACCTTCAACCTGAACAATAACAACACCACCATTATTTTTTACTGCTTGAGCTAAAGCAACAGCTTCTAAAGTAACACCTTCACGCTCCATTGATACGTTACCATTTTCATCTGCATAAGTACCACGAAGTACGCAAACATCAATTGGATAAGCATGGTAGAATAATCTTTCTTGACCATTAAGAGTTACTAACTCAACTAAATCTTTTGTTGTACGCTTATTGATTTTACCACCTTGTAAACGTGGATCAACGAAAGTTAATAAACCAACATGAGTTAATGTACCAATTTTATTAGCCGCAATGTCCCTAAATAGTTGCGCTAAAGTGCCCTGAGGGAAATTATAAGCGTCAATTTTTTCTTCAGATGCTAATTTACCAACAGCAGGCATTAAGTTCCAGTGACCACCAATAGCACATTTAATCATTCCCTCGTGCCCAAGGCGATTAGCTCCAAAGTTTTTAGCACCACCCATACCTTGACCTGCTGCCCAGGTTAATGTCATATCACGAGGGTGACCAGTTTCTAAAAATCTATCTTCAATAGCTTTTAAAACTACATCTGGTACAGCATGTGTAACAAAGCCGTTAGTTCCAATTGTTACACCATCTTTAACTAATTCAGCCGCTTCTTTAGGGCTTAAAAATTGAACCATTTTATCCTCCCAAAATCGTAAGCGCAATAGATTTATACACTACGACACATAATTGTTCATTTTATTTATGTTGCTTTTTATAGCAATAATTTTTTATTTTATCAAATCAAATATCAAACTAAAAAAATTAAAAAAATAAGCTCGGAGCAAATAAACTTTGCTCCGAACCTTTTACCTAGCAGAAATTAAATCCAAATATAGTCCAAATTGCGATTAATGCAAAGGTAACTGAAAATGGAATAACTAAAGATGTCATACCAATATCAGGATAAGATTGTTTATGAGTCATACCACAAATTGCAAGTAAGGTAATAACAGCACCGTTATGTGGCATAGTATCAAAACCACCAGAAGACATAGATGCTACACGACTTAAAAGTTCAGGATTCATGCCAACTTCTTTTGCCCATTCTAAATACTTAGCACCCATAGACTCAAGCGCAATACTCATACCACCAGAAGCAGAGCCAGTAATACCTGCAAGTACGTTAACAGCTAAGGCTTCAGATACAAGAGGTGTACCAGGGTCAATACTAATTAAAAAGTCACGTACAGAGGCAAAGCCTGGTAATGATTTGATAACATTACCATAGCCAACTTCTGAAGCTGTATTCATAATTGCAAGTAAAGAGCCAATAGCACCAGCATTAAGAGCAGATTGTAAATTACCACGTAATTTAAATTGTCTTGCGCAAAGTACAATTGATAAGGTAATACCAATAATTAAAGAAATAATTAAAGCCCAGTTAGCAACAGGAATTGTTTTTGCTGCAAGCGGTGTGCTAGCAGATGACTGCATGATTGACTGATCCCAACCACCTATAACTTTAGTTAAAATAAAGTTTAATACAAGTACGGTGAGAAGTGGTAGCATAGCAGCTACTGGATTCGGATAGTCAGAAACATCAAGAGCTTTTTCGTCTTTAATTCTTGTATCTTCTTCACCATAGCCTTCGCCAGCTGCGATCATAGATTTTTTGCGATATTCAAGCCACATAATTCCTAAGCCAGCAATTAAAAGAGCACCAATAGTACCAAAAATTGGTGCAGCAAATGCTGTTGTACCAAAATACTTAGTAGGAATAATGTTTTGTATTTGCGGTGAACCAGGAACAGCTGTCATGGTAAAGCCAAAAATACCAAGTGCAATTGAGCCTGGAATTAAACGACGAGGAATACCTGCTTGCTTAAACAACTCTGCTGCAAATGGGTAAATAGCAAAACCTGCAACGAATAAACTTACTCCACCATAGGTCAAAAAAGCACCAGAAAGTACAACAGCGGTTGTTGCGCGAGCAGGCCCTAACTTGTCAGAAATAAACTTAGCAACAGAAGCCGCAGCACCACTTTCTTCCATAACCTTACCAAAAATAGCTCCTAGTAAGAATACTGGGAAAAAGCTCTTTACGTAGTTAACTGCGTTAAACATAAAGACTTCTGTATAAGTAGGCATTATAGGTAAGCCAGCTGTAACAGCAGCAACAAGGGCGCACACAGGTGCGAAAATAATAACAGAAAAACCACGATAGGCAATGAAAATAAGCAATGCCAAAGAGAGAATAATACCAATTACCATAAACAACTCCTAGCAAAAAATGTTATTATAATTTAAAAGCGGTTATTGCCTACCACTAGCAACAGCCGCTTTTTAAATTAACCAAATCTGTATAAAACACCAAAGGAAGGACGTGGATGATTCCACTCCATAGCACCTGGAATGTGTGCACAAGCTACACGGCAAGTACCACATTCTAAGCAACCAGCAACTTCAAATGCTAATTGACCTTTTTCATTTAAAGTGTAAAGTCCTGCGGGACATACAACTGTTAATGCTTTAACTGTTTGAGCATCAAGTTTATCTTGATTAATCACGATGTGGGGATTGCCCTCATCAACGACAAATTTGTCAAGAGATAATTTTTGTTCCACGTTCATATAGCTCTAACTCCATTAAGGCCGTCTTTCATTAAGTTCAAGATGCCTGCTTTGAAAATGATTGGTGTTAATTTTTTAGCCATAAGTTTAGCCGGCTCACCGTCAACTTTAAACATCTCTAAGAAGATTTTTTCAACCATTTCAGGATATTCTTTGTAAACACGGCTTGTATGCTCGATAAAGTGTGGTGCACGTTTGTAAGTATGTAAATCTTTAAGTGCAAAACTATCTTCAAGGCGAGTTTGGTAACCAGCTAAAGTAGAACTAGAGAAATCATTGTTCTTTTTAGCTTCAATAACAGTTTGAGCAGCAAGTTCACCAGATGCGATAGCAAAGTCCATACCACGAACAGTAAAGCCTAAGTTTACGCAAAGACCAGCAGCATCGCCAGCAACTAATACATTATCAGTATAGAGGCTAGGAACCATTTCAAGTCCGCCCTCAGGAACTAAGTGAGCTGAATACTCAACTAATTTACCACCCTCAATAAGAGGTTTCACTGATGGGTGATTTTTAAATTCTTCAAAAATATCAGGTAAGCGTTTGTCAGATTTAGCTAAGTCAGAAACTGTCACTACTAAACCTAAGCAAATGCTTTCTTTGTTGGTGTATAAGAAACCACCACCAACCATGCCACATGATGGAGAACCAGCAAATAATCTTGCAACTCCCTCACCATCAGTCACGCCAAAGCGATCATTGATAACTTGTTTTGGAAGTTCAATGATTTCTTTACAGCCAACTGCTACCATATGAGGGCTAAGCTCAGGCTTAAGACCTAATTTTTGAGCAAGTAGGCTATTTACGCCATCAGCTAAAATTACAACGTCAGCTGTTAATTCATCATCTTCAGCTTTTACGCCAATAATTTTTCCACTTTCATCACGTAATAAATCGTCAACACGAGCAGGACAAACAACGTCACAACCTGCTTCTTCAGCTTTATCAGCTAACCATGCATCAAATTCTGCACGAAGTACAGTGTAGGAAGATGATTTTGCTTCAGAAGCTAATAAGCCAGATTGAAAATCAATGTTGAAGCAACTGTCTTCAGTCATCATAGAAATCATTTCACGGGTAACAGTACGCTCAACTGGTGCTTCTTCAGCAAAACCAGGAATGATTTTTTCTAAGCTATGTCCGTATAAACGACCGCCAGTTACGTTTTTAGAGCCCGCAGTATCACCACGTTCAAGCATAAGAACGCTTAAGCCAGCTTTTGCCATACAGTAGGCAGCGGTGCTACCAGCTAAACCAGCTCCTACTACTATTGCATCATAATCAGCCATTAGAGCCTCGTATAAATATTTGTTATAATGTTAATTTTTTACAAACTACAGCATAAAGATTTAAGCCTATACCTAATCAAATTAATTGATAAGATATAGGCTTAAAAAAATTATTTATTTGCAAAAGCAGCTGTAAGTGCAGGAAGCACTTCTTTAATATCACCAATGATATAGTAATCAGACAACTGGCAAATTAATGCGTTTTCGTCTTTGTTGATACCAACAATAACTTTAGCATCACGCACACCAAAAGTATGTTGTGCTTGACCAGAAATACCAGCAGCAACATATACTTGTGGTTTAATAACTTGTCCAGAAATACCGATATAACGCTCTTCTGGTAACCATTTAAAGAATTCAGCGATAGGACGTGAACATGCAATTTCACCGCCCATTGCTTTAGCTAAATCTTCAGCATATGATAAGTCAGCTTGATCTGTAAATCCACGACCAACACCAACAACAACGTTAGCATCGCCTAAGTTTACTGATTCTTGATCTTTAGCTTTACGCTCAAGAACTTTAACTTTGCAATCAGCAGGAGCTAAAGTTTCAACTTCACCTGCAGCACCTGTTGCTGGTTCAAATGCCTTAGCACCAACAATAGCAACAACACAAGCAGCATCAGTTGTCATAGTTTTAACAGCTAAACCACCGTAAATCATACGTGAAGCAGTAGCAGTTGCACCATCAAACTTTAATTCCATACAGTCAGATACACATGGTGCATCTAATGCAGCAGCAATTGTTGCTGCCATATCACGACCGCGGCGAGTAGCGCCAACTAAGATAGCACGTGGAGCGCTAGCTTGAGCTTTTTCAATAATTACAGGAGCATAAGCTTCGAATGGTTTGTCAGCAGGAAGTGGCATAGCATAAACTTTACCAGCAGCAACTGAACTAACATCTTCTCCACCAACGAATGCAACAACGTTTGCACCTTGACCAATTTCTTTTGCGCCAGCTACAAGCTCATTCGCAAACACTGCATTTTCAGCAATTACCCAGATATCACTCATAGTTCTCTCCCTTAAATAACGCCGTCAGCAGAAAGTTGCTTAACGAGGCTTGCAGCAGCGTCAGCAATTGACATGCCGTCTGAATTAATGCGAACGCGCTTACGCTCAACAACAGGAGCTTCAACTTTAACAGTGCTGAGTTGTGGCTTACAGCAATCAATACCAAGGCTGTCTAAAGCAACTGCAGTAGCAGGTTTTTTCTTAGCACCTAAGATTTGCTTTACACTTGGAATTGGAGCTTCATTAATGTCTGGAACAACAGAAATAACAACAGGAGCTGTTACTTCAACTATTTCAACGCCATCTTCCATTTTACGTGATAATTTTAAAGTATCGCCGTTAACTTCGATTGCGCTAACACAAGTTACTGATGGTACGCCTAAAAGTGAGCCCAATCTTGAGCCAACTTGTTGTGCGTATTCGTCACTTGAGCCTTCACTACAAATAACAACGTCAACATCACCAATTTGTTTTACCATACCAGCAAGAACTTTAGATGTTGTACGGCTATCTGCGTCTGCCATTTCAGCAAAGTCAACAAATTGAACTGAGTCAGGACCACGTGAAAGAGCATCTTTAGTTGATGGCTCAGTGTTTGTACCACATGAGATACCAATTAATTCGCAGCCAGAAGCTGTTTTAACTTGTACACCAGCTTCTAAAGCGTTACGGTCATACTCGTTAATTTTGCCTTTAGCTTTTTCAAAGTCTAATTGACGTGTTGATTCGTTAACACGAATATCTGCGTCATCTAAAACCCATTTGTAACATACTACAACTTTTTTCATTACATCCTCTCACAAAGAGTTACTAATTTTTGAGTGGTGATATTTCACACCACTCAAACTTTAAATATAAGCTATAATTAAGCTAAGATATTGCTAGCAATAACCATTCTTTGAACTTGGCTTGTGCCTTCGTAGATTTCTGTGATTTTTGCATCACGCATCATACGCTCAACTGGGTAGTTGCTTGTGTAACCGATACCGCCATGGATTTGAACTGATTTAGTTGTAACTTCCATAGCTGTTTCAGAAGCAAATAATTTAGCCATAGCAGCTTCTTTGCTAAAACGAACGCCTTTAGCTTTCATGTCAGCAGCACGGTATACTAAAAGACGAGCAGCTTCAACAGCTACTGCCATATCAGCTAACATCCATTGGATACCTTGGTTTGCAGAAATTGGTTTATTGAATTGTTTACGCTCTTTTGCGTATTCAATAGCAGCGTCTAAAGCACCTTGTGCAATACCGAGTGCTTGTGAAGCGATACCAATACGGCCACCATCAAGAGTTTGCATAGCAACTTTAAAGCCTTCGCCTTCTTTGCCAAGCATGTTAGCAGCAGGAATACGACAGTTTTTAAAGATGATTTCAGTTGTAGAAGAAGCACAGATACCCATTTTTTCTTCTGCTTGACCAACTTCAAGACCTGGGAATGCTTTTTCAGCTACGAAAGCTGTGATGCCTTTTAAGCCTTTGCTTTGATCAGTCATAGCAAAAACAATAAAGGTTTCAGCAAAAGCGCCGTTTGTGATAAATACTTTAGAACCGTTAACGATGTAATCGTCGCCGTCTTTAACTGCAACTGTTTGTTGAGCAGCAGCGTCTGTACCTGCACCTGGCTCAGTTAAGCAGAATGCACCGATTTTTCTACCTGAAGCTAAATCAGGAACATATTTTTTCTTAACTTCGTCAGAACCAAACATCATGATAGGGTGCGCACAAAGAGAAATATTAGCAGAGTAAATAGCACCAGTAGCAGCACAAACACGTGAAAGTTCTTCAACAGCGATAGCATAAGAAATAGGGTCGCCGTCAGCACCTTCTAACTCTTCAGGAAGAGTTAAACCATATAAGCCAAGTTCAGCTAAACGCTTTACAGTTTCCATTGGGAATCTGTGATTCTTATCAATTTCAGCCGCGATAGGTTTTACTTCTGTTTCAGCAAATTCGCGAACCATGTTTTTCATCAATTGTTGATCTTCTGTTAATTGAAAATCCATAATAGACAACCTCCAAGTAGTATTAGTGATTTTTTTGTCAAGCTTTGCAAGCAAAACTTTATTGAACGAGATATACATGAAAACAAAAAATATAGCAATAGCTTAAGTTCTAATTTTATGAAAAATTTTAATTTATTTTTAGTTAATTATTTTGGTGTGTTATTAAGGCACAATTACAAAAACTAACTAGGTCTAATAGAAATTTAAAAAAAAATAAACTAGTACAATATTTGATTTATTTTATATTAAATTGTTTTAACACAAATAGTTTATTTTCTATTACTATTTTTTATAAATATTATTTCAAACTTTTTACATCACAATACTCTGAAATATTTTTGCTACTGTCAGCATAAAATTAAAAAGCTAGCTTAAGTTATTTCTTAAGCTAGCTTTTTCTTTTAGTTAAAAATTAGAATTATGGTAATAATTTCACTATATAAGCACCGTCAACATCAAGGTACTTATTCGCTATATTACGCAAATCTTCACCTGTAACTTTCATAGCGTCTTCTACTTGTTCACGACCAAACTCAAGTGGTTTTCCAAGCAGTATTAAGTTTGAAGCTTCACCAGCTCTGCTACTTAAGCTTTGACGACCACGGTAATAATCACCTTCAATTTGGTTTTTACCACGCAAGATTTCATCTTCAGCTAGTATATTTGTTTGTAAGTCCTTAATAATGCGTTTAAAGCCATTTTCAGCTTCTACTACTTTGTCAGGCTCTGTTCCGATATAAAAAGCTAGAAAACCAGCTTTGACAAAATTTTGGCTAAAGGCAGTAACAGTATAGCCAAGCCCCTTATCATCACGCAAATCGTTAAATAGCAATCCACTTTGCCCCGCTAATACATTTTCAAGCACTTTCAGTGCAGGAGCATCTTTATCGCCAATTGGAACAGTTTTAAATACTAATAAGTAATGCGCTTGATTACGTCCAGCTAAGGTTAAGTCTAACTCTTTATCTGTTCCCCAACTTGGCTTTGCAGGAGTAAATTCTTGAGCACTCGGTTTTGGGAATTTCTTAACGGCATTTATAACTTGTGTAGCATCAAAATCACCACTTACAGCAAGTACCCAATCTTGCTTAATCTGTTTTGACCATAAATTCTGTATATCTTCGAGCTTATAGTTTTGTAAGTCTGCAATATCTCCAAGTGCATCAAATCCATAATAATTATTAGGGAATAAAAAGCCAGAAAGCTTTCTAAAAACATAACCAAGTGGCTGATCTTCTTTTGCCTTAATATTCGCAATTTGATTTAGTTTTTCACGCTCAAATTCTTCTTTTGCAAAAATTGGCTTATGCAAAATACTATTAGCAAGGTTAAACATATCGCCGCTAAATCTTGACGGCGAGGTGAACCTTAATGAAAAAGTTTGCTTGCCAGTGCCAGCAACTATTGACGCAGCCCTATCTCCTAGCCATGCTTGAAGCTTTGTAGCATCTAACTTTTCAGCACCTTTAGTTAATACACGAGCCATAAGAGCTGATAAGCCTTGCTGTTTATCGCTTAATAGTGCTTCACCACCATTAAACGACATGCTAACACTAATATAAGGCATAGATTTATCAGGAATTAAAATAAGCTTTCTGCCTTGCCCTAAATCCACAATTTCAGTTTTATTTGAACTCTTATCTGAATTAGCCTGAGCTAGTTTTGTATTTGCTTTCCAATTCGTTTCAATAATATTTTGAATTTCTTTTGGATTAAGTTTTATATTCTTCGGTGCTGTAATCGCAACACTTAAATTTTGCGGTATAAACCATGATTTTAGTGCATTTTCTATGGAGTTTTTATCAACAGCCCTTAAAAGGTTAATAGCATTTTTTTCTGCTTGGTCGCCATGACCTTGGAAAAATTGAAAATAACCAACTTTTGAAGCAAGACCAGATAAAGTTTCTTTAGATCTAAACAAATCATCTTCTAAATTTAGTTTTGCTCTATTTATATCTTTTTGGTTAAAGTTTGACATTTTTAAATTAGCCAAATCTTTAGCGAGTGATTCTATAAAAATATTAATATTTTTTGGATCAAGCTCAGCATTAATATAAATCATACCAACACGCTCAAAGTTCATGCTATACACACTTATACTATCAACTAATTGCTTTTCATATTTATATTTTTTCCATAAAATACTGTTTCTATCACCACCCAAAATATGAGTTAAAACATCTAAGCTTTCATTGCGTGTATCTCCAATTGCAGAGCCAGGCAAGGCAAGTGATAAATAAGCTTTTTGCCAATCGCCAGAGCTTACATTAACAGTTACATTTTTCTTAATAAAATTATCATATGAAAATGGCGCTAGCTCTGTTACTTCACGTGTATTTTTATAGCCTTCAAACAAACGCTTTGCCTCTTGCAAAACCTCATCTTTATCAATATCGCCAACAACAACTAAAAGCATTGATTGCGGTTGATAGTATTTGTCAATATAAGCTCGCATTTTTTCAGGTGTGATGGCATTAATTGTATCTTCATAGCCAATAATCGGGTTTTGATAGGCTGTATTTGCCCAAACTGATTTTTGTAAAGCCTGGAATAAATTTTGATCAGGGTCATCAAGCCCACGTTGAAGCTCTGCTAAAATTACTTTTTTCTCCGACTCTAGCTCATCTTTATCTAGGGTTGGGTGAAATGCCATATCTCTAACAATATCCATACCAAGTTTAAAATGACGGCTAGGCATGTCAGTTAAATACATTGTATAATCAAAGCTAGTTGCAGCATTCAAATAACCACCAGCTGATTCAACTTCACTTGAAATTAAACCCTTAGCCCTACTGTCTGTACCCTTGAAAACCATATGTTCTAAAACATGGCTAATACCAGCCTCAGATGCTTCTTCATAAGCTGAACCTGCTCGTACGTATAATCTTGTTGAAACAAGAGGAAATCTTTTGTCCTCTAAAATCAACACGCTTAAGCCATTTTCAAGACGTGTAATTGACATTTCATCATCTTGTGGCGAACTTTGCGCTTGAGCTGTCGCAACACTTAAAATCATACATACTCCTATTAAAAGACAAATTATATTTTTCATAATCTCTCCTGATTATTTTTAAATTCATTCATTATAATTTAATGATTTATTGTAAAATAGCAAGTCAATAATCTAAATTTCATTTATAATTCATTAAAAAGCAAGTACTTATAACTTGTTATTTGCAAATAAATATCTTGAAAATATATTGATTATATCCATTGCCAAATACACATATATGCGATATATATTACTGAATAAGCTAATTATCTGGAGTGTTTTATGTTGGGATTTATTTTTCGTGCTATCTTTGGATCAAGTAATGATAGATATTTAAAGCAACATCGCAAAACTATTGCAAAAATCAATGCGCTTGAAGAAGAAATGGCAAAACTTGGCGATGATGATTTTGCTGCGCAGTTAGATATATATAGACAAGAAGTGCTAAGCGGTAAGAGTCTTAATGATGTTTTACCAGAAGTTTTTGCGCTTGTGCGTGAAGCAGGTAAACGTGTTTTAAATATGCGTCATTATGATGTGCAGTTACTTGGTGGTATTGTTCTACATGAGGGCAAAATTGCTGAAATGAAAACTGGTGAGGGTAAAACCCTAGTTGCAACCCTACCTGTTGTTTTAAATGCTCTTTCTGGTAAGGGCGTTCATGTTGTTACTGTAAACGACTATCTTGCACGTCGTGACTCCGCATGGATGGGGCAATTATATGGAAAACTCGGCCTAACAACTGGCGTTATTGTACATGGCATTACTGAAGAAGAACGCAAAGACGCTTATGCTTGTGATATTACATATGGTACAAATAATGAATTTGGTTTTGATTATTTACGTGACAATATGAAGTTTTATTCAGAGCAATTAGTTCAGCGTGCGCATAATTTTGCAATTGTTGACGAGGTTGACTCTATTTTGATTGATGAAGCTAGAACACCGCTTATTATCTCTGGTGCTTCTGATCAATCAACTGGTTTATACCACATTATGAATGAATTAGTTGCCAAGTTAAGCCTTGATACTGATTTTACCCTAGATGAAAAAGCAAGAACCGTTGCTCTTACTGAAACTGGTGTGGCAAACTGCGAGAAATTACTCGGCATTGAGAATTTATATGATCCTTCACATATCACTGCACAGCATCATATTCTACAAGCCTTAAAAGCAAATATGATTTTTAGGCGTGATGTTGACTACATTGTTAAAGATGATCAAGTTGTTATTGTAGATGAATTTACTGGTCGCTTAATGCCAGGCAGACGTTATAGTGATGGCTTACACCAAGCTTTAGAAGCAAAGGAAAAAGTTAAAATTGAAGCTGAAAATCAAACTTTAGCCTCTATCACTTTCCAGAATTATTTCCGTATGTATAATAAATTAGCAGGCATGACAGGTACTGCTGATACTGAAGCAGTTGAATTTGGGCAAATTTATAACTTATTTGTTATTTCAATTCCACCTAATAAAGCTATGGTTAGAAAAGATTTAGCTGACCAAATTTATCGTACAAAACAAGAAAAATTCCAAGCAATTGTTAATTCTATCAAAGAATTACATGAAAAAGGTCAGCCAGTTTTAGTTGGTACTATTTCAATTGAAAACTCTGAATATATTTCTACTCTGCTAAAGAAAATGAAAGTACCACATAATGTTTTAAATGCTAAACACCATGCGCAAGAAGCTGAAATTGTAGCACAAGCAGGACAAAAAGGTCATGTAACAATTGCTACTAACATGGCGGGGCGTGGTACTGATATTGTGCTTGGAGAGGGTGTTGTTGAGCTTGGCGGATTGCACATTTTAGGCACTGAGCGTCATGAATCTCGTCGTATTGACAACCAATTACGTGGTAGAGCTGGTCGACAAGGTGACCCTGGAACTTCTCGTTTCTACCTTTCTTTAGAAGACGACTTAATGCGCTTATTTGGTTCTGAACGTATCTCAAATATCATGCAAAAACTTGGTATGGAAGAAGGTGAGCCTATCGAAAATGGTATGGTTACACGTGCAATTGAAAATGCTCAAAAGCGTGTTGAGGGGCATAACTTTGAAATACGCAAAACCCTTCTTGATTATGACAATGTTATGAACCAACAACGTGAGGTCATCTATACTTTACGTTCTGATATTATGACAGAAGATGATCTTGAGCCTGTTGTATTTGAATTTTTAGACGAGGTTTTAGAGGAAATTTATGCTGTTGTTGAAAGTCCAAAGCCAAGCGATGATGATATTGCAGCGACTTTTGGCAAATTACGTGAAGTGATGAACATTGATAAAGTTCTGGGTGAAGAAGCTGAACTTCCTAATCGTGAAGAAGCAACTGCCTTAATTCAATCAATCTTTGCTGACTTGAAGAACAATTCAAGAGATGTTTATAAAGAAATTTTACGCTACTTCTTGCTTGAAGAACTTGATCGTTGCTGGAAAGAACATTTACGTAGCATGGATCATTTGAGAGAGGGCATTGGCTTGCAAGGCTATGCTCAGCGTGACCCTAAGTTAGAATATAAAAAACAAGGATTTGAGCTTTTCCAAGACTTAATTATCCGTATCAAAGAAGGTGCTTTTAAAGCTCTTACTCGTGTTAAAGTGGAACAGCCTGAAGAAGAAGATTTTCAACATAAAGAGCATGTTGTTACACCGCAACCGCAACCACAAACAATAACTGGTGCACAAGTTCAAGCTAGTGATAAAGTTGGGCGCAATGATCTTTGTCCATGTGGAAGTGGACGAAAACATAAAAAATGTTGCGGTATTAACAGCTAAAACATAATAGCGAGGTGCTATTTATGAAATTGCAAAAATTACTAAATGAAATTGATGAAAAACAAAAAATCATTAATGCTTATTGGCCACTCATCAATGAAAATTTAAGATTTATTAGGGACTTTTTTCGACTTGAAATGGTTTATACCTCTAACATAATTGAGGGGTATAACTATAGTCTGGCTGAAACAAAGACCTTATTAGAAAAAGAAATTACTGCTGCAAAGCCATTAAAAGATATGTTTGCAGTGCTTGGACTTGCTAAGGCTTATGACCATATGTTTACTCTAATAGAGAATGAGCATATTACAAAAGCAGATATTCTTTTTTTTCATGAATGTCTTGGAAATAGCCTTTATCATAATAGCATTGGTGGTTCATATCGTGAAAATCCTGGATATATCAGCAATTCACAGTATAGCTTTTCAGAACCAGAAAACATTGATAATGATATAGAAACTCTAATGGCATGTTCTAAGCTTGAGAGTGCAAGTACACACCCAGTACTTTTTGCTGCTGAAGTGCATAAAAGATTTGCCTTTATTCACCCGTTTGCTGATGGAAATGGTCGAGTGGCATGGCTTTTAATGAATACATGCTTATTGCAAAAAGGTTTTTTACCTACAATGATCACACCTATAATGCGTGAAGAATATATTAATTGTTTGGAAAAAGCTAGAATTGATGAAAGAGATTTTTATTCTTTGATTTGCGAACGTGAGCTTGCAACACAAAAAGAATTGATTAAATTTTTAAAGCTTTAGAATTATAATCTTTGCAATATGCAAAAATATAAGCTATTATATCAATAGTATACTATGCAAAAAGGCTTTTTGAATAAATCCAAAAAGCCTTTTTACTATTTTCATATTTACAAATACGAAATAGTCGATGATGAAAAATATTTTAACATATTATAATAAAAAAAATTAGTAGTTACAACCAACAAATAAAAATGCAAGAAATGAGGAATCTAAGATTACTTTTCTTGCATTTTTA
>CAYJPK010000054.1:0-14776 GCA_964372035.1 uncultured Desulfovibrionaceae bacterium
AGTGGGCGTGCCTTTAGAAAAAGGCATTAGAAATGACTTTTTCAGTGCCGACTAAATTAAGTGCAAATATAAAAATAGAGTAGAGCACAAAAAAAAGGAACTTCAAAGAAGTTCCTTTTTTCTTATAAAGTCTTACGCTGCAAGACTTTTTATAAGTGGTGCCGGGGGACGGGATTGAACCGCCCACACGAGGATTTTCAGTCCTCTGCTCTACCAACTGAGCTACCCCGGCTGACGAAGTTAGTTATATGTTAAATCGAAATTGAATGCAAGCTTTTTTTTCACTTTTTTTCACTTTTTTTTCACTTTTTTTTCAAATAACATGTAACTATTCAGTAATACTGGCTTTATTTATTATGACGGTGTTGCTAGGTACGTCACTATAACGTCCTTTTCTACCTGTTGAAACTGCTTTTATCTTATCAACAACATTTTGACCCCTAATAACTTTACCAAAAACTGTATAGCCAGGGTTTGATTTGTTATAATCAAGACCTTTATTGTCTACAACATTTATGTAAAATTGTGCAGTTGCAGAATCAGGGTGGTTAGTTCTTGCCATGGCAACAGTATATTTTTTATTTGAAAGTCCATTTGATGCTTCGCTTTTAACTGGAGCTTTAGTCTCTTTTTGTTTCATGTCCTCTGTGAAGCCTCCACCTTGTATCATGAAGTTACCAATAACACGGTGGAAGATAGTGCCATCATAAAAACCTGAATTAACATAATTTAAAAAATTCTTCACCGTCTTTGGAGCTTTTTCACGATTAAGCTCAAGCACAATATCGCCATAATTTGTTTGAAGTTTAACTTTTGGTCCTGCATTTGCTATTTCAGCCATACCAAAAGCACAAAGACAAGCCATAACAATCATTACCTTACTTAGAATACGCATAATTTATCACCTGTAATTTTTAAATTCATTGTAAGCTATAAAAAAAGCCCCACAATGTGAGGCTTAAATTAACAAAGTTTAAATATACTTGCAAGTACTAGCGAGTTTCGCGTGGTTTTGCTTCATTTACTTTGAGTGTGCGTCCACCAAATTCAACGCCATTGAGTGCATCAATTGCTGGTTGGATAGATGTATCTTCCATTTCAACAAAACCAAAACCTTTAGCACGACCAGTATTGCGGTCAGAAATTAAATTTACAGAAAGTACGTCGCCGTGTTCTGCGAATAAATCGCGAACTTGCTCATCAGTAGCTGCCCAAGGTAGGTTACCAACATAAATAGATCTTGCCATGAAAAAACCCCATATAAGATAGTGTGCACGCATAAACAATTACGATACCAAAAGGGTATTCTCTGCGTGTGTAATTTATATAATAAGTACACTAGGAAATTTTGTCAATACAATTTGTCAGATAATAATCTTTTTTTTATTATAATTTTTTTCTGCTGTTTGAAAAAACATAATAAAATAAGTATATTAACCTATGTTTGCAAAATAAAATATTTTACTTTATAATCATTTTAAGCGATTTTACAATTTAACATCTTATAAATAGAACTTGCAGGTCTAAAATGTCTACACTTACAATAGAATCAACGATTTTTACAGTCGATCAGTTAATAGAAAAAATGGAACAGGACGAGCTTATGCAAATTGCTTTTGCAGGGCGCTCAAATGTTGGTAAGTCTTCATTAATAAACGCTTTAGCAGGGCGAAAACAGTTAGCAAAAATAAGTTCAACCCCAGGCAAAACACGCTCTTTGAACTATTATTTAGTTTCACCTGAAAGCTTTTATCTAGTCGATTTACCTGGGTATGGGTATGCTAGGTGTTCTCATGAAGAACGCAATAAGTGGGCGAAATTAATTGAATATTATCTTTTGAATTCAGCAAGATTGGTCGCTCTTGCTTTGCTTATAGATAGTCGCATACCGCCTCAGCAAGCTGATAAGGACTTGGCAAACTTTGCTTATAACAATAATATCCCTATCTTACCTGTACTGACTAAGATAGATCAGTGCAAACAGCGTGAAGTTGCTGCAATTGAAAAGCAATGGACTCTATTATTAAATGGTATTCAGCCACACCCTGTTTCAGCAAAAAATGGTAGGGGAATAGAGGGGCTTTGGAATAAAGTATATAGTTATTTTTAAATAATATAGATATTGAAATATTTGTTATAATGTGTGTTTTTTTTGATAGAATTATTTGATATTATAAGCTTATTTTTGTAAATCAAAAATTAAGCTTTTTTTATTGAGTATTTTTGGGCTTTACTGTAGAGTCATTTTTTATTTATTTTGAGGTTTAGATGAAAAAATATTTTATTTTATTATTTATTGTTATATGTACTTATACTAATGTGTATGCTGAAGGTTTTAACTTGACTGATTATAGTGCAAGGGGAACTGGCTTAGCTGGAGCAATGGTTGCAAGGGCTGATGATGCTTCGGCTTTAGCCTACAATCCAGCCGGGATAACACAGCTAACGAGTACTCAAGTAATGTTAGGCGCTAGCTCTGTATCTCCTTTTAGTGAAATAAACACATATACAAATGGTGTTTCGTCAGATTATAGGATAAATGAAAGAACTTGGATAAACCCACATTTTTACTTTGCAACTCAGCTTAGTGAAAGAGTGTACGTAGGGCTTGCAACTTTTTCACGTTTTGGCTTGGGAAATAGTTATGATGATAACTGGGCTGGTCAGTACAATTTAAAAGAAGTTCAGCTAACAACCTATTCTTTGAATCCGAATATTGCTTTTAAGCTGACAGACAAATTATCTTTGGCTGTTGGTCTTGAGCTTATGTACGCCTCAATGAAACTTGAGCGAGCTTTTGCATCTCCGATTTCACAGACAGCTAAGCTTAACGGTGATACTTTTACTCCTGGTTTTAATCTTGCTTTACACTACAAATTCAATGAATCATGGGCATTAGGTTTAACATATCGTAGTGCAATTACACATAAAGTTGAAGGCGAAGGAAATTTTTCACCTTCAAGCTCTCCGATTTCTTTTACTAATAGTGGCTTAAGTGGAAAATTATATTTGCCAGATCAAATAGGTTTTGGCTTGCTGTATAAACCAACTGAAAAACTGAGCATTGAGTTTGGTGGGCTTTATACTTTTTGGAGCAAGTATAAAGAAATTAATATAGACTTAGAAAATCAAATTCAAGTTGCTGGTATTAATTTAAATCAAATGTATACTAAAAAAAATTGGAAAGATAGTTGGACTTTTAACGTTGGTGTTGAATATGATCTTTATGATTGGCTTAGCTTAAGAGCTGGATATGCTTATGAAACTAGCCCTGTGAATATGTCTACAGCAGACTATATGACACCAAGCAATGGGCGACAAAGATTTAGCGTTGGAGCTGGTTTTAAACATGAAAATTGGACATTTGATATTGCTTATTCTTACTTAGATATTGAAAACTTAGATTTTGGTCAGTCTTATAACGCTGGAACTTCAGGCGTATTGGCTGGAACTTCAAGTGATGCTTATGCAAATGTTTTTGTGGTTACTGTAGGTTATAAATTTTAATAGCTTGTCGTTATTAGCTTTAGTATGGTTAGAGGTGCAAAATAAAAAATAAAAGGCAAATTGATTTGCCTTTTATTTTTTTTAGTTTATTCATTTTTAAATGTAACAAAGTTACTTTTGTAATAATCGTATTAACTCATGTATGTCTTGATTTGGGTCTTCACTTAAAGTTGTTTGGAGCTTTTCTAGTAATACTAGTGCCTTGTCCATTTCATCAATCCAAGCTGAGCAAGCACCATAAAGCATAAGCCCAGGGCTTTCCAAGGGTCCTTTAATGCCTAAGACTGGAATACCAGCACCATGAGCCATTCCAACCTCAACACCAGCATCTTGACCAGCACCACCTAAATAAATCACTAAATCAGCAGAGCGGCACGCCATTGCACAAAAACTAAAGACCTCACCACCGTGATCGGTATCCATCCATTCACGACGCTGTGTTGGATTAAGTCCCTCTGGTGGAGTAGCTTTTTCTGTCCAGTCGAATAAATTATAGCCAAGTCGTAATAATTCTCTATTTAAAAGACGAACAGCGTGAACATGGCGAAAAGAACTCGCAACATAAACTCGTAATTTACGCATAAATAACTCCAAATAGTAATATAAAAATAATATATATTATTTATCTTGCAAAGTAAAATATTTGTTATATTAGTATTTTATACTTACTTAAACTTTTATCTGTTTGAAGCTTGTTTTGTGCTTACCTTAGCACTTGATTCACGCACAATTAAAGAACATGGTATTTTAATATGCAATGGAATTGATTCATATTGCTCAGAAAAAAACTGATGTTTAAGATTAGAAACAGCAACTTTTGCTAGGTTATCAACATGCTGCTTAACACTTGTCAAAGCAGGAACAGCATTTTTTGATTCATCAATATCATCAAAACCAATTACGCTCGCATCATCTGGAATTTTAAGCCCATAATCCTTTAGCGCATTCATGCACCCATAGGCAAGTGTATCATTAAAAGCAACAAAAGCTGTAGGCATTTGCTGAGCGTTTTTGATGATTTTCATAGTGGCATCATAGCCATTTTCACTATCCCAAAAGGTTGATTCAATATACTGTTCACTCATTTTAATATTGTTTTCAGTCAAAGCACACACGCAACCATTTAAACGCTCAATAGTGCTTAGATTACCTTTTTGACCAGTAATAAATGCAAAGTGCTTATGTCCTAGTGAAATTAAATGTTCACAAGCTAGTTTCATACCATTAAAATTATCAGAACTAATCGAAACAACTTTTTCATTATGACTATTTAATAGTATTGATGGTATTTTTTGTTCAGCTGCATAATCAATAAACTTATGCTCAATATTGCTTGTAAAAACGAATCCAGAGCAGTTTAGGTTTGTAAGTATTTTTTTTAAATCATCATTCTTATCAATGGCTTTAAGGATTAAATTATAATTATTTTTTTGACACTCATTATGTAAACTTTTAAATACAGATGAATAATGCGGCTGTGAAATCGTATCATTTTTATGAATATTTTTTGGTAAAAACATAACAATAGGCATGTTTTTTAAGCCATGCAGTTGTTTAGGGTTTACTTGGCTACCAATACCAGTTTTTTTAGATATAAGATTGTTTTCAACTAACAAATTTAGAGCTTTACGTACAGTTGTTCTATCCACATTGAAATTATTAGCAATATCACGCTCAGAAGGTAGCCAGTCGCCACGCTTTAACGTGCCATCATCAATATTAGACTTTAGATGTTCGTAAACGGTTAGATATAAATACTTTTTACTTTTCAAATTCTACCTCTACTTTATTCCTTAAACCATTATAAAGAAAGAGCTATTGCTTTTTTTTAGCAAAGTACCAACTGTAACTTGGACTTTTTTTTTTGGAAAGTCAAGTTTTGTGCATGTGGTGTTTTTTTAGCCTTGAAACAAGCCAATTTTCGCCAAAACTCTGCTAAAATATTTGTTTAATAAGCTAGACGATTATTTCAAAATAAGTTATAATATTTTATTAATTCATGCAAAAAAACAAAAATAAAGAATATCTTTAAATTTATTGATTAAATTCCTTGATAGTATTATAAAAAGCCTAGCAAATCCATGAGCACTATGGACTAAGCAATTATTTGCATATCATTTGTTTCTAAATTGACAAGATTTTGTAATTTAAAAAAAATACTATGGAAATAGTTAATATTTAGCTGAGCTAACCAGCTTCAAATAGATTATAAAGGTTCAAAAATGTTTATCTTATATTTTATAATTGCTGTTCTATCAACAACAATTGGTGCAATGACAGGTATGGGCGGTGGTGTAATTATTAAGCCAGTGCTTGATGTTATAGGCGCTTATGATGCAGCTACTGTAGGTGTTTTATCCTCTGTAACTGTTTTTGCTATGGCAATTATTTCTTCGATAAATCCAATTTTAATGCGTACCAGTCTTAAGGTCGTTGTATTTTTTCCCTTAGCAATTGGTGCTGCTTTTGGTGGTATACTTGGACAGTATTTGTTTGATATCATTGCGCTTGGTGTAGAAAATAAGGATATAGTCGTTATAATTCAAAATGCTGTATTAGCTTTTTTAATTTTAGGCGTTTATTGGTATATCCATCATAAAAGTAGAATCAAGCCTCTTCATAAGCACGGTGCAGCTCCTACCTTTAGTTTAGGTATTTTTCTTGGAATTGTTTCTTCCTTTTTAGGGATTGGTGGTGGTCCGATGAATGTTGCCCTAATTATTTATGTTTTTGGGTGTAGGATTAAAACTGCCGTTCTATGCTCTATTATTAGTATATTATTCTCACAAAGTGCTAAACTTATTTCAATTTTTATTTCAACAGGTTTTGAATGTTATGACTTATCAGTTCTACCTGTGATGGCAATAGGTGCAATTTTAGGTGGATTTTTAGGCAGAAAATTCGGCGCTAAGCTTTCAAATAAAAGCGTTGAAAAAGCCTTTGACCTTGTGCAGCTAATTGTTCTGATTTTATGCATCGTTAATATAATACGAAAGATTATTTAGTTAGTATAACGTGCTTTACAAGTTATCAAGACTATGCTCAGTTAATTGTGCAGGCTTATTTATTTAAATATTTATTTAATTTAAATAAAGCTAAGTAGTATAGGTACTAAGCTTGCCATTAGTAAAAAAATGAATGTTTTTAATTGACATGCTTGTCTATAGACATTATTTTTATATGTGAAGGTGTCTTTTTGCTTTAGTATTTTATGAGTTAGACTGGCATTTTTATGTAAAAAAATACAATTACTTTATAGTAGAATATTATATGAATAGTTTTTTGAATTTAGCGCTTAGTTTAAAAATTAAACTTCCCCTTTCTATTGTTTTAATTGTCGCAATCACTATGGCTGGTTCGACTTTTTTTACTCTTTATCATTTCAGTAATGTTTCAGAAACAGTTAGAGATAAACATCTTATAAATACTGCGACTGTTATTGGTGAAAATATTGCAACTCAGATTAATCAAGCTGGGCGTGATATGGTCATGGCAGTCAGCTTGCCAGGTGTACTTCAAGCTGTGGAACTGAAAGAACTTGATAAAAAATCGACTAAAAATTTAAATCTTCGTTCAAACTTAACGGCTCTTTTTGATCGAATGCTTTTAGCTTATGGTTATTATAACGCTATTTATTTAGTTGATGAAAAGGGCAAATATATTGTCGGAACTACTCCTACAGTTAGGGATTTAACTGTTGGAAAGTATGGTATTGCATTTAAAAAAGCCTTTTCAAGTAGTAGTTTTACAATTGGTCCTACAATTTATAATCCAAATATTAATCGACTTTTAGTTCCTATTTTTCTAGAACTTGTTTATAATGGTCATAGTGGTGCTATTGTAAGTTCGCTAAATATTGCAAAAATTTCTAATACAGCCTTGCAAGAAGTTCCGCATGAAGATGTTGATACTGTTGTTTTTTCTTATGATGGTAAAAAATTACAAGGTGTTAGCACAAATAATATTGAAACTATTTTGCCAAAAGGTGCTTGGGTTAAAGAATTATCTGAAAAACCTGTTGGTACAATAAATATTAGTCAAAACGGTATGAATTTGGGGCTTGCTTTTTATCATATTCCGCAAACTGATCTTTTTGTAGCTACGATTGCAAATAAGGGCTATATGGCGGAAATTCATACATTCTTAAGTACTTCTATCGTGAGTGCAAATGTTATTGCTCTATTGATTATTATTTTTTGTGTATGTTTTTTCACACTTCCAGTTGCTAGCGATATTTTATATCTGAGTCGCTTTGCGAAATCTGTAACAGATGGTGAAGATGTTGATATTATAAAAAGCAATCGAAAAGATGAGCTTGGTCACCTTTTTGCTAGCTTAGCTAAAATGGTTTCAAGCCTAAAAGAAATGATTGTACGCTCTGAAGCTGCTACAAAGGCAAAGAGTGAATTTTTAGCTCGTATGAGTCATGAAATCCGAACTCCAATGAATGGTATTTTAGGCATGACCTTTCTTGCACTTCAAGCAAACCCTGATGAAAAACAAAAAAATTATTTGAAGCGAATTGATACAGCTGCAAAAACTTTGCTTGGTGTTATTGATGATATTCTTGACTTTTCAAAAATTGAAGCTGAAAAAATGGATATAAATATTATTTCATTTAGGCTTTCAACAGTGCTTAGTTCAATGCGTGATATGTTACAGCCAAAGTGTGATGAAAAGCGTATAGGCTTGATTTTCTCTGTTGCAGAAGATGTACCAAAAATCATTTGCTCTGATCCACTGCGCTTTACACAAATCATTATTAATCTTTGCTCTAATGCTATTAAATTTACATCTTCTGGCGAAGTTTATGTTAGAATTTATGTTGCTAAAAAAGATGGTGACAATATAACTCTAGCGGTAAGCGTTAAAGATACTGGCATTGGCATGAGTAAAAAAGAGCAAGCTAGGATTTTTGAATCCTTTGCACAAGCCGATGGTTCAACAACTCGCAAATTTGGAGGAACTGGACTTGGGCTTGCAATTAGTAAGAGTTTAACACAGCTTTTAGGTGGAGAAATTTGGGTAGAAAGTGAACCTGGAAAGGGTAGCACCTTTAACTTTACAATTCAGACAAAAGCAGGGCTTGAATCAGAGCTTGAAGAGGAAAATCAATCAAATTCACAAGCAGGATTTAGTCTACCTAGCCTTAATATTTTGTTAGCAGAAGATAATGAAATAAACCAAGAGATTGCACTTGAACTGCTTAAAAGTATGGGTGCTAACGTGACTCTTGCACAAAATGGCGAAGAAGCTGTTAAATTATTTAAAGAAAATGATTTTGATTTAATATTAATGGATATTCAAATGCCTATTCTTGATGGTTTAAGTGCAACTAAAAGAATTAGAAATGGCATGCACCCGCAAGCGAAGAAAATTCCAATTGTTGCGATGACAGCGCATGCAATGACAGGTGATAAGGAAAAGAGTCTTGAAGCTGGAATGAATGACCATATTACAAAACCTATTGATATTAATGAATTATATAATGTTCTCGTGATGTGGGGCACGGCAAGCAAGGTTAATTCTTTATCCTCAAAACCATAAAGGCACTAAACTGGAGATTACATGTTTTTGCAAATAATTAGACCAATATTTTTTAGCCTTACCTTAAGTCTTGTCTTTCTCGTAAATTGTTTTGCGGCTGACATAAATACTATAGATGTTGAAACTAAAATTGGAATTTTCTTATTTCGCAGTGATGATGTTTATATAAAACTAGTTACAGATGAGCTTGAAAAAAAACTTAATGGTAAGGTGAGCTATACTATTTTTGATGGAAGTGAAGACCAAGTAAAACAAACAAATCAAATCAAGAAATTTTTGGCTGATGGTGGAGATGGGCTTATAGTTAATCTTGTGGACACTAAGAGTGGCTCACTTGTTTTAAATGATGCTAAATCTTATAATAAACCTATAATTTTCTTTAATAAAGAGCCTGATCTTGACATAGTTAAAACATATGCACGAGCTGTCTATGTCGGTTCTAAAGCAGTTCAGTCAGGTGTGCTTCAAGGTGAAATTATTGCACAACTTTGGAAAAATAACCCAGCACTTGATAGAAATAATGATAATGTCTGTAACTTCATAATGTTACAGGGGAATGTTGATAATCCAGAGGCAATTATGCGTACAAAATACAGTGTAAGAACCGCCCGTGAAAAAGGCATAAAGATGCAGCAGATTGGTGATACTATTCTTTGCAATTGGGACGAAGATTGCGCTTATAAATCCACAAAACTGTTGTTAAATGTTTATTTAGATGAAGTTGATATGATTATTTCAAATAATGATTCGATGGCACTTGGTGCAATTAAAGCTTTGCAAGATAATGACTATAATATTAGTAGTGATAAAATAATACCTGTTGTTGGTGTTGATGGCGTTGAAAGTGCTAAGAAAGCCATTGAAAAGGGTATTATGCATGGTACTGTTGTTCAAGATGCAAAGGGTATGGCATATGCGATTAGTGAAATACTATTTAATGCTCTTATTAAAAAACCATTTTTAAATGGCATAAAGTATAGCTTCGATGAAAGTGGTATTGCTGTTCGTATACCTTATCAAAAACTTTCTGATTAATTTTAATATCTTATATGCTGCCTTAAGTTTAGATTACGAATATTAACTTTTTAGATTCACGTTTTGGCGTGGCTTTTAACTTGTAAATAAATAGTCGATGCTGAAAATCATTGTAACCTACTATAAATAAAAATCTTTATAGCAAAAACAGGCTTAGAAATTTGCAAGAAATAAGCATGGGACATGCTATTTCTTTGCAAATTTTGATTCTAAAAATGAAATTTTCAGAATCGACTTATCAAAGTTTGAACTTGTTCCAAACTTTGCGTGCCGTAAAATGAGCCTGAATTCACTTCAGGCGTTCGCAAAGCGACATTTGAAGGCAACGTGCCTTTCTGAAAAAGTCAAAAATTGACTTTTTCAGCATCGATTAAATAGTATTTACGCCTCATTAGTGCTAGACTGTCTTTACGCTTGAAGTAGCAATTTCTAGCTAAATCACTATATTATTAGTTTCCCAGAGTTGAAAAAATCTTAAAAATGCAAAAAAAGTACAGTATATGTTCTTATTTCTTGCATTTTTATTTGTTTATAGTAACTATTAATTTTTTTATTACAACATGTTAACATGTTTTTCATCATCGACTATTTAATTATAACTATAATAATTTTATAAATAATATTTTTAGATAAAGTGCTTGAACATTTACAAAAAATGTTGTATTTTACTTCTATATATTATGTGATTTTATTCACATTATAATTAGTCTTAAGCAGTTAAGGCTTGCTTTACCTTTCCAAAAGTTCCAAAAGTTTTCATAGTCCTTTTAGTTTGTACTAACATCTTGTATTTGATAGTTTTTCTTGTGTTTGGTTTTTATATTTGCTGAAACAGAGAGGGGAATTGTATGAGTGTTGAGTTTCGTGAAGAAGTTATTGAAATAGCCAAAAAAATAGCCTTAGATTGTCAGGGACATAACAAAGCTTTTTGTATAAGTAGTTGTCCAATGCATACTGATGTGCTTGGATATATTGACTTAATTAGAGAAGATAAGCTTGAAAGCGCAATAAAATTAATCCGTGAAAAATTATTTTTGCCAGCTAGTCTTGGACGAATTTGCGCTCACCCATGTGAGCTTGATTGTCGTAGTAATCGAGAATTTAATGAACCACTTGCTATAGCTAGTTTAAAGCGCTATGCAGCAGATAATGCTGATAATGTAATGCTTTGGGATTTAACTAAAAAGCCTGATAGTGGTAAAAAGGTTGCCATTATTGGTGCTGGTCCTGCTGGTGCACAAGCTGCAATCGATCTAGCTAAAGAGGGACATAAAGTAACAATATATGAGGCACTTAATGTGTACGGTGGTATGATGTATGTTGGTATTCCAGCATATAGACTGCCCCGAACCGTTATAGATTTTGAATATAGTTATTTAGAAAAACTTGATATTGAATTTGTGATGAATACAAAAGTTGGTATAGATATTAGCTTTGATGCATTGCAAAAAAACTATGATGCAGTAATCATTGCAACTGGTGCACATAAGGGAAGCTTAATTCCATGCAAGGGTGATGATAGTGCAAATATCACAAATGCCGTTGATTTTCTAAAAAAAGCCTCCTTAGAGCAGAAAACTGATGTCCCATGTAAAAAAGTTGTTGTCATTGGAGGTGGAGATGTTGCAATGGATTGTGCAAGAACTTCACTAAGATTAGGTGCTGAAAAAGTAAGTCTTGTTGCTCTTGAAACTCTTGATATTTTACCGGCTTCAAAACATGAACAAGAGGGCGCTCTCGAGGAAGGAGTTAAATTTTATTGCGGTTATGGTGATGCTGAAATTTTGTCAAACTCAAGTAATGGCACTAAAGATATAACAAGCGTAAAATTAAGAGATTGTTTGTCTGTATTTGATGAAAATGGATATTTTAGCCCTAAATATGGTGAAAATAGCATTGAAATTGAGTGTGACACTTTAATATTTGCCACAGGGCAACTTGTTGAAAAAATTGAAAATTGTGATATTAAGCAAACTAAAAGTGGTCGATATATAAAGGACGATTTAACTCTTAGTACTTCACTTGAGGGTGTTTTTGTTGCTGGAGATTGTGCAGGAACTGCAATAGTTGTTGAGGCAATGGCGTCAGGGAGAAAAGCGGCTAAGTCTGTTAATCGTTATCTTAATGGTCAATCACTTGATTTTGAAAGAGATTTTACTCAAGAAATAGCACAAGATACCCAGCTAGAGTTACCACTTCCAGAGGATTATGTAGCTAGCCCTAGGCGGCACACAAATATGATGCCAGCAAGTGAAAGAATCAAAACTTTTAGTGAGTGTGATTATGGTTTTGACAAAGAAACTGCACTCTTAGAGGCTTCACGCTGTATAAAATGTGAATGTAAAAAATGTATGATTGAGTGCATAATGCTTAATGATTATACTAAATATCCAGGACAATTATTTGCTGAATTTTTAGAAAAAAGGGAAATGGAGCCTATTATTGCATATTCTTGTAATATGTGTGATCAATGCACGCTAGTTTGTCCTGCTGAATATAAAATGTCTGAATTGTTTGGACTTATGCGCAAAGACTATGTTAAGGCGAATAATGGAAATTCGCCATTAAAAGGACATAATGCAATAAATATGCATCAAATGCTTGGTTTTTCATGGCTTTTTACCACTAAACATAAAGGTTAATGGAGGGTATCTAAATGGGAAGAAAGACATTTATTGCTGGTTGTGCTTTATCCTCGTATAACCCTGATCTGGTGCTAAGTACGATAAGTCATTTGCAAAACATCTATCCTGATTTGTCTGTAATTCAAAAATGTTGTGGAAAGCCAACAAAGGCACTTGGTCAAGAGGAAGCATTTTATGAACGTTTTCATGGCTTACAAGAGGACTTAAAAGCTTGCGATTCTACTGATGTTATAGTCGGTTGCCAAAGTTGCTACAAAGTAATTGAAGCAGATAAAAATCTAAATGTAACTTCATTGTGGGCGCTTTTTCTGGAAATTGGTTTGCCTACAAAAATGATAGGAAAGGCGAAAAACTCTGATGTTGTTTTTTCAATCCATGATTCTTGTTCAATTCGTCCTTATGCAAAAATACATGAAGGAATTCGATATATTATGCAAGAATTAGGCTACAAAACCATAGAGCCAGAAAAAACAAAAGAGCATACAAGGTGTTGCGGATTTGGTGGTATGATTGTGCCTGTGAATATGGATTTAGCAAAGCGAGTTATGGAACGTAGAGTAGGAGATTTTCCAACCGAGCAGGTCGTAACATATTGTGCAGCATGTCGCCAGTCAATGCTTATGGGTGGTGCAAAAGCTTGGCATATTTTGGATTTAATTTTTGGAGATGTTGTTTATAATGATACAATGCCACCAGTTGATACCTTGTCAAAGCCCGTTGGAGCATGGCTAAATAGATTTAAAACGAAACAAAAAATTAGTAAACTTTAGGAATTAAAAAACAAATGTTTAATGTAAATAAAATATTTTAATTACTATTTTAGGAGCTTGTTATGAAAAAGTTTTTAGTTTTTATGGCTTTATCCTTAATGATGACGGCTTTTATATTTAGCCCACAATATGTTGAAGCTAAGGGTGTCTTTATTTCTGTCGAAGAGTTAAAATCTATGATTGATGCACAGACAGATGCACAGACTGATGCAAAAGATCCAAAGCTCATTATTTTTGGTGTGCTACACGATAAAAAACGCTATATTCCATTTAATATTGCAGGTAAGCCAATTGATGGCTCATTTACGACATGGCGCCCGGATTATAGTGGCAAAGGCTCAAGTGAATCTATCACACCTGATATTACAGGCTTTAGAAATTCAAAGTCACAAATGGAGGATTTTTTATCAAGAGCTGGTGCAAAGCAAGACTCAAAGATAGTTGTATACAGTGCTGATGCAATGCACGATGCATCAAGATTATACTGGCAAATCAAGCTTTTAGGACATAAAGACGTGATGCTACTTGATGGAGGCTTAAATGCATGGATTGACGCTGATTATGATACAGGTGATTCAAAAGATGTTGTTGATGAGCCTAAAAAAACAGACTATAAGGCAGCAAGCTATAATCCAGATAAGCATGATGTAACACTTGAGCAGTTAATTGCGGCTCTAGATAATCCGTCAGAGTGGGTAGTGATTGATACTCGTTCAAAAGACGAGCAAATAGGCGAAAAAACAGGCTCTTCAGCAGGTGCTTATGGAACTGGTGCTCTAGAAAATAGTTTAAATATTGAGTGGAAAAAAGCTCTTAATAAAGATAATACTGTTAAATCAAAAGAAGAATTGCAACAAATTTATGATAAAATTAAGGGCAAAAAAGTCATTACTTTTTGTCAATCTGGAGTTCGTTCTGCTCACACGCAAGTAGTTTTACGGGAAGTTTTAGGGCTTGATAATGTTTATAATTATGATGGTTCTTGGATTGAAATTTCGTATGTTGCATCAGATGCAAGCGATGGTAAAGTAAATCAAAAAACTAAAGAAAAGCTTTTAAAACACCTCAAATACTGGGAAGATTACCATGAGCCAATTTAATCGATGCTGAAAAAGTCAATTTTTGACTTTTTCAGAAAGGCACGCCCACTCCAAACACCCTTGCGGGACGCTAGAAATAAATTCTAGCTTGTTTTACGTGGCGCAAATTTTTTGCTCTCGCAAAAACTTTGTAAGCCGATGATAAAAAAACATATTTTAAAACCATAAAAAT
>CAYJPK010000055.1:0-4423 GCA_964372035.1 uncultured Desulfovibrionaceae bacterium
CCAAATTCTTTACAACCAACTGTTTTAGCATCATTCATTTGAGCTGCCAAGTCAGAAGTTACAGTTTTTGCATCAATAGCCTTTTTCATAGCTTGTCTAATTTTTTCAGCTGCTTTTGGCATATCCATATAATCAAGCATCATAGCACCTGATAAAATTAAGCTACCAGGGTTAACTATGTCTTTGCCTGCAATATCAGGAGCAGTGCCATGAGTTGCCTCAAAGAAAGCTAAAGTTTCATTCATGTTTGCACCTGGAGCCATGCCAAGTCCGCCAACTTGTGCCGCTAAAGCATCAGAGAGATAGTCGCCATTCAAGTTTGGAGTTGCAAGCACAGAGAAGTTTTGTGGCTTGATTAATGCATCTTGGAACATAGCATCAGCAATTTTATCTTTAATAATGATTTTATTTTCTGGATTATTGCCAGCATTTGCTTCACGAATAGTATTTGCATTAAATTCACTTTCTGCAAGCTCATAGCCCCATTTTTGAAATCCACCCTCAGTATATTTCATGATGTTACCCTTGTGTACTAAGGTAACGCTTGGCAAGTTGTTTTGAATTGCATGTTCAATCGCTTTTCTAACTAGGCGTTGTGAACCTTTTTTGGTCATTGGTTTAATGCCAATAGCTGCAGCATCATCAATATTTGCACCAAGTTCATCACGCAAAAATGCTATTAATTTAGCAACTTCTTTTGTTCCAGATTCATACTCAATGCCAGCATAAACGTCTTCAGTATTTTCACGAAAAACTATCATGTCAACAAGTTCTGGGCGTTTTAAAGGGGATTCAATGCCTTCAAAATATTTGATAGGACGAATACAAGCAAATAAATCAAAAACTTGTCTAAGTGTAACATTTAAGCTTCTAAAGCCATGCCCAACTGGAGTTCCAAGTGGACCTTTAATTGCAACTTTAGCTGTCTTTAAAATATTAATAGTTTCTTCAGGCAATAAATTGCCTGTTTGCTCTAAAGCTTTTTCGCCAGCTAAAACTTCAATCCATTCAATCTTTTCGTTATATTCAGTCTGAATGACTTTATCGAAAAGTGGTCTTGCTGCTTGCCAACATTCTTTGCCTACACCATCGCCTTCAATCCAGTAAATTTTCTGCATTTGTTTCCTCTTTATATAAATAAAAACTATATTAAAATTTTATTTCTGCAAAAAAGATTTTACAATTTTTGCTTTCGTCATTATACTTGTGCAGTTTTGCATGGTAGGCTAGATTTAGTCAATATAAAATACTTATAAAAAATTAAATATTTCATAAAATAGAGGATAAAAAATGGAAAATCCTTCCCGTAACTTAGCATTTGATCTTGTTAGGACTACTGAAGCGGCAGCTCTTTCATCTGCAAGATGGCTTGGTAGAGGTGATAAAGAAGCAGGCGATGGCGCAGCAGTTAATGCTATGCGTGTATCTTTTAGCACTATGCATATTGATGGAACAGTAATTATTGGCGAGGGTGAAAAAGATAATGCTCCAATGTTATATAATGGCGAAAAAGTTGGTAACGGTGATGGACCTGCTCTTGATATTGCCATTGATCCCGTTGAAGGAACAAGTCTTTTAGCATACGGTAGACCAAATGCTATCGCTGTTATTGGCGGTTGTGCTGCTGGAGCAATGTATAATCCTGGACCTAGTTATTATATGCAAAAGCTAGTTGTGGGACCAGCTGCTAAAGATGTTGTTGATTTAGATGCGCCAATTGCTGACAATTTAAAAAAAATTGCTAAGGCTAGTGGAAAGGACGTAAGTGATTTAATTGTTTTCGTGCTTGATAAACCTAGACATAAAGATTTAATTAGGCAAATTCGTGAAGTTGGAGCAAGAATTCAGTTACATACTGATGGTGATGTAGCTGGTGCACTAATGGCTGTTGATGCTCGCTCTGAAGTTGACTTAATGGTTGGAACTGGTGGAACTCCAGAGGGAGTGCTTTCAGCTTGTGCTATTAAGGGTATTGGTGGTGAAATATTAGCTCGCTTAGATCCACAAAGTGAAGAAGAGAAAAACGCCATTATTGACGCTGGAATTGATATTAAGCAAATCCTAAATGTTGATTCTTTGATTAATACTGATGATGTTGTCTTTGCGGCAACAGGTATTTCAGGCGGCACATTTTTAAGAGGTGTTAATTATTCAGGCGGTGGTGCTATTACACATTCTATGGCTATTCGTGGAAGAACTGGCACATTACGATATATTGAGTCATATCATAACTGGTCTAAATTAATGGAGATAAGTGCAATTAAATATGATTAAAACTATTTTTATAACCTTACTTTTAAGCTTTACAATAATTAGCCCTGCAATGGCTGACTTTTATAAGCAAAGCCCCATGACAGAGCAAGAACTATTAAAATTTATTGATGATTTGCCATCATATTTATCTTGGGCAAGAAGTGAAAAAGAAGTTGCTCACCCTAGCTTAAGTGATAAGGGGCGACCTACTTTTATTTATAGCCAAAAGGCTGCTGATAAGGTTAAAGAGCTTGGCTGGCAAGATAAGCGTTTTTTTTATGTAATGGGTAAGGCAGCAGCAGCGCTTTCGCTTGAAAGTAGCAATATATCAATACGTGATAAGGCTGTTGATATGCCTGTTGTAAAGCCGAGTGAGTTTGATATTGTTCGCAAGCACGCAGAAAAACTTGTAAATGCAGGTAGTTCAAAATAAGTGCTTTTTAAGATTTAATCTATATAACCCTTAACGATATAAGATTGGAGTATTTATGCCACTTAGTCCTTTTGCCGGCAATTTGCCAACATACAAAGAATTAATTAGTTTACCGTCTTTAATTGCATCGTATTATACAGATAAACCAGATTGTAGTATTGCTAGCCAAAAGGTTGGCTTTGGAACTTCTGGGCATAGAGGGACTTCACTAAATAAAAGTTTTAATGAAGACCATATCTTAGCCATGACTCAAGCTGTTTGTGAAGTTCGCAAAAAAAATGAAATTACTGGACCCTTATTTATTGGAATGGATAGTCATGCCTTATCAGAACCAGCATTTCGCACAGCTTTAGAAGTTTTAATTGCTAATGAAGTAACTGTAATGGTTCAAGAAGGTGGCGGCTTTACTCCTACTCCTGTTATTTCACATGCAATCTTAACATGGAATAAAGTTAATAGTGCAAAGGCCGATGGTATTGTCATTACTCCATCTCATAATCCTCCGTCTGACGGCGGTTTCAAATACAACCCGCCAAATGGTGGACCTGCTGATACGGATATTACAAGCCTTATTGAAAATAGAGCTAATGAACTTTTGCAAGTTCAAAATAGTGGCGTGAAAAGATGCAGCCTAGAGAGTGCAAAAGCTTCAAAGTTTTTTAAGCATCTTGATATGCGCCTAAACTATATTAAAGATTTGTCTAGTGTTTTAGATATGAAGAGCATAGCGGACGCAAAAATTAAAATTGGTGCAGATCCTATGAATGGCTCATCAGTAAGCTATTTTGAGCCTATTGCAGAGATGTATAATTTAAACTTAAGCCTCGTAAACAAAGAGGCTGACCCAAGCTTTAGAAATATTCCTCGTGATCATGATGGTAAAATCCGCATGGACTGTTCATCTCCATATGCAATGAGTAAGCTTTTAGAACTTCGTGACAATTTTGATTTGGCCTTTGGTTGTGATCCTGATGCTGATAGGCATGGCATTGTTACTAAAGACGGGCTTATGAATCCAAATCACTATTTATCAGTTGTTGTTTGGCACTTATTCCAAAATCGCCCTAATTGGTCTGCTAATGCTGGAATTGGTAAAACTGTTGTTACAACTTCAATGCTTAATAATGTTGCGAAAGATTTAGGCAGAAAAGTGTATGAAGTGCCAGTTGGTTTTAAGTGGTTTGTTCCTTACTTATTTAGTGGAGAATGTGGTCTTGGCTGTGAAGAAAGTGCTGGTGCATCTTTCTTGCGTTTTGATGCTACTCCTTGGAGTACTGATAAAGATGGTCCACTGCTTTGTCTTTTATCAGCTGAAATCATGGCTAAACATGGCAAGAGCCCATCAGAGATTTATAGAGAATTAACTAATAAATTCGGAGCTCCTGCATATGCAAGGGTTGATTCTGCTCTTGAGCCTGAAAAACGTGCTAAGTTTAAGGGATTAAGTGCAAATGCTTTAGGAACTGATGAATTAGCTGGTTCTAAAATTACTGATGTTCTCACTAATGCACCTGCTAATGATGCTTCTATTGGCGGAGTTAAGGTTTGTACTAATGATGGTTGGTTTGCAGCAAGACCTTCAGGAACTGAAGCTATTTATAAGCTTTATACTGAAAGCTTCTTAGGTGAAGAGCATAGACAAAAAATAGAATCTCAAGCTATTAGTATTTTGGCAGAAGCTTTAAAATAGTTTTTTTGCTTTTGCTTGTGGTTGTTATTTTTTTGATATTATTTTTT
>CAYJPK010000055.1:4523-13978 GCA_964372035.1 uncultured Desulfovibrionaceae bacterium
TACTTAATATTAAGCATTATTTTTAAGATTTCTTTATCCGTTTCATACATTCCGTATTTTGCAAGGCGACCAATAGCAGAAATATTATCTTCAACGTCATCTTTTAAAATACCTGTATAAGATTTATATTCTTTGCCTGCCATAGCCATGTTGTGAGCCATTATAGCTCCGTCTAAGCTAGATGCTATCTTTGCCCCACAAGATGCCTTAGCACCATCACAAACTATACCAGATATGTTTGCAAGAGTGTTTGTAATAGTCATCTTTATTTGCTTAATGCTACCACCAGCCAAATATGTAATTGCTGCTCCACTTGCGCAAGATGCACTTACTGCACCGCAAAAAGCAGATAGTCTGCCAATAGGTGTTTTTTGGTGAATAGTCACAAGGCTTGAAACAACAAGACCTCTATAAAGCTGTTCTTGTGATAACCCTTTTTCCTTAGCATAAATAATAACTGGAATTGATGATGCAATGCCCTGGTTACCACTACCAGAGTTAGTCATAACAGGCATATCGCTGCCACACATTCTAGCTTCAGATGCCGCTGATGCATAAGCTTTGATTTTGCTATCAAGAGTTTTATTTGGGTCAGACTCTAAAATTACTTTGCCAATACCTACACCGTAATTGCCTGTTAAGCCTTCATTTGCTATGGCAATATTTTGTGCAATAACAGCATCATACATATCTTTTACATCTTCGATTTTAACGTTATTTGCAAATTCATATATGTCTTCGATATTTAAAATGCTTCTATCTGTAAATACACCTAAATATTTATCATCAGATCCATCTTCTTCAAAAAGAACTTTGCCATTCTTAGTTATTTTTGAAATGTTAGTATGTGCATGCTTAATTTCAACCTCAGCCATATGACAGCCAGCAAAAACTTTAACTATCATATGAAGTTGAATTATAGTATCTAAAAGCTTAACATCGACATAGTCGTTTTCAAGAAGTTCAGCCATTTTCTTAATGTCTTCTTTTGGAACAACACTTATAACTTCAAGCTCTTTTGATACATCACCACTTACAATGCCAGCAATAGCACTAGCCGCAATACCATTAAGTCCGCCTGTATTAGGCACTGTTACGCACATTGCATTTTTAACAATGTTGCCGCTGCACTCAACTTCAACCCTTTCAGGCATACAACCAAGGACATCTCTTGCCCTAGCTGCTGCAAAGGCAATTGCGATAGGTTCAGTACAGCCCATAGCAGGGACAAGTTCTTCCCTTAATATCTTTATATAATCATCATAGTATTTCATTTAATAAAATCACCTAGTTAATATTTTTTTATTTGTAAGATAATGATGAAAAACAATACTTTAAAACCACAAAGTTATTTTATCATGGTATATTAATATGTTTTTCATCATCATCTATTTATTTTGCGGCATTTCCCGCAATATTTAAGAATTCCCAAGTGCGTGAAAATGGTGGAGAATAACAAAAATCCATCATTCCAAGCTCTTGTGTAGTCATTTTGTTACGAATCGCAATAGCTAGAGCATCAACTCTATGCACAACGTCTTTTTTTCCTACTAATTGACCGCCAAGTAAGATATTAGTTCCTGCTTCATAAATCAATTTAGCATGAATATCTTCACGACCTGGATAGTAGTTTGTATAAGTTTTATCTGTAACAAAAACAGTTTTTACTTCATAGCCTTCTCTTTTTGCTTCTTCTTCTGATAAGCCTGTTCGAGCTGCGTCCATGTCAATGACCTTAATACAGCTTGAAGCTAACGTTCCTTCAAATTTTGAATTTTTTTCAGCTAAATTTTCACCAACAATACGCCCAAACTTATTAGCAACAGTTGCAAGTGGAACATAGGCTGCTTCTTTTTTGAGTAAATGTGGAACTGTAGCACAATCGCCAGCAGAAAAAATATCTTGAATTGAGCTTTCACCGTAGTTATTTACTACAATAGCTCCATTTTTAAGCATTTCAATGCCAGTATCTTTTACAAAATCTGTATTAGGTTTAAAACCTGCTGCGACTATTACTAAATCAGCTTCAATATTATGCTCATCAGTAATTACACGGCTAACACTACCCTCACCTTGTAATTCTTTAACTGTGCTTGAAAGATAAAGATTAACACCGTGATTTCTTAAAGTTTCTTCCAAAATATCTGTAACTTCTTTATCAAATACTTCTTTTAAAACTCTATCCTCGAGTTGAAAAACACTTACATTCTTATTAAGTTTATGACAAGCTTCAGCAACTTCTAAACCAATAAAGCCAGCACCAATAATAGTTACATTCTTAATGCTTGGATCATTTAATTTAGCTTTTATATGCTCTCCATCATGAAGTGTTTTGAGTGTATAAACATTGCCTAAATCAATATTTTTGATAGGCGGCATTATAGCATTTGCACCTGTTGCAATCATGAGCTTGTCGTAATTGTCCTCATAAATACTACCATCTTTTAAATTTTTAACGGTGAGTTTTTTATTTTTAGGGTCAACACTTAAAACTTCTTGCATCTCACAAATATTAATGCCAGCTTCTCTATGTTTTTCAGGTGTTCTTGCAATCATATTGTCTGGGTCATTAAAATGACCACCAACATAATATGGTAAGCCACACGCTCCAAAAGAAACATAAGGTTCAATCTCATAAATCTTTACTTCTGCGTCTTTTTTAAGCCTTCTAAGCTTAGCAGCAGCACTTGTTCCGGCTGCAATACCACCGATAATAACAATTTTCATAAGTTCACTCCATGTTTATCTTGACATGTCGTTATATTCGTCCATATTGAGCTGCCCTAACTGCTTATCAACCATCAAGGCATTTGTTAGAGCTCCTGTAACGTTTAATAAAGTTCTAGCCATATCAATAATTGGGTCAATAGCTAAAATTGGGCTAATAGCTGGGAAATAAGCCGCAAGTCCCATACCTGAAAGTGAAACAGATGCTGCCATTGTTGCAGTTCCAGGAATACCTGCAATACCAAGTGAACCAAGGCTAACAACAATAAGTGTCATAATAATAAAGGTAACATCAATAGGCATGCCGTTCATGTTTGCTACGAATACTAATAATAATGCAGGGAAGAAGCCAGCACAACCTTGCATACCAGCAGTTGTTCCAAAGCCAGCAACAAAGCTTGCAGTGCCGTCATTAACACCAAGTCTTCTTGTTAATGTTTCAATAGTTAACGGCAATGTACCTACGCTTGAACGTGAAGTAAACGCCATAACCATAACAGGAATTGATTTTTTAACATAAGCCATTGGATTAATGCCAAATACTAAAAGAGCAACCATTTGTACGACAAATGTTATAACAGCAGCAATATAAAGAGCAATGATAAATAATCCAACTTCTAAAATACTACCCATACCTCTTTGAGCAATTGTATTTGCAAGCAATGCAATAACAGCATAAGGCATATATTTAATGATTAACATTGCAACGCTCATAATGATTTTATGCAATGCATTAATAATATCAAAGAATGGTTTAACAACGTCCATATATTTTTTTGCCATACGTTTAGCACAAGTAGCAAAAATAGCAGCCATGATAACTAAGGCAATAATGTTTGTGCTAAGCATTGCCTGCGCTGGATTAGCAGGTAATAAACCTCTTAAGGTGTCAACGATATTCTTAACCTCTTTCATCTTCGCAGTACCGCCTTCAATTGCCATACCGCTACCAAGATCAAAGAACATACCAACACAAAGACCAATAACAACTGAAATCATAACCATGAGCATTGTTGTAATAATTGTTCTACTTGTTAATTTACCAAGGTTAGCGTTATCGTCCATATTAATAATAACGTGAACGATAGAAACCATAACAAGTGGCACAACTAACATCTTAATCATGTCAACAAAGCCATTACCAAATAAACTATACCACTTTGTTGTTTCTGCAACAAACTGAATACTCATTGGATTGTCAGAGAATCCTGATACTGCTTGAATGATAAAGCCTAAAAGAACACCGCCGCCAGTACCAATAAGCATACGGCTAGCAAAACTAACTTTTTTCTTTTCAAGTTGTTTCATTAAGTAAAAAGCTACAAATAAAACTGCAATTAAACCGATTGTTGTAAAGTTACTAATCATTAGGAACTTTGTAAAAAAAACTGAATCCATAAATTACTCCCTTAAAGTAATGTTTACCATGAAGACTGACTACGCTTCAATGATTTTTATTTTAAAATAATACTCTTACTAAAATAAGCTAGAGCATATTATTTTAATTTAATATTTATACATCACCCTTTATATTAGCACAGTTACAGGATTGAGCAATATGTAGACCAAATACTAAAAGGTAATAGTTCTATGCCAGAAAAAGTGATTTTCACCATTTTGTATATATTTAAGCGTGCAATTGTACAAAAATGTAGTTTTTTTTATTAAATGAAATTTTAAGTTGTTTTTACTTTTATATAAAATATTAGATGGTTAACGGCATTGTAATTTTTTACATGATTGTTGGAGTTAACTTATTTAGAGGGCAAAAAAAGTTTTAGTTTAAAAAAACTTTCATAGGGTGATTAAATATTTTTATTAATGTTCTTAGTTTTTAACAAAGTAATACTGCAAAAAAAACATATGATTTATACTATAGGATATATGTTATTTTGCAGTATTTAAATGTTACTTAAAAAGACTTTGATTTTCTTAAATGAACCTCAAGGCAATTAATCGCCGCAGGAGTAACGCCTGAAATTCTACTTGCTTGACCGATGGTTAGAGGCTTTACTTTTAGCAGTTTTTCAACTATTTCACGGGAAAGACCGCTAACTTGCGTATAATCTATATCCTCTGGTAGGTTTAAATTTTCATAGCGAGCAGTTCTTGCAATATGTTGAGCTTGGCGCATTAAGTAGCCTTCATACTTAATGTTTGTTTCAACCTCTGAAGCAACATCACTATTAATTCCACTAGGTAGATCATACTTAGAGTTTTTAGCGCAAGTACTTAGTATTAAATCTAAATTAACGTGAGGACGCTTTAACAATTCAGCAAAGTTTAAGCTTCTGTCGATGCTTGGGTTACCAAGTTCCATCAATTTATTATTGATTTCATGGTAAGTGTCACTATGCATTTGTAACTTATTATTTTTAAGCCAATCTGTCAGAGCTTCAATATTATACTTTTTATCTTTGAACTTTTGCCACTGGGCATCTTTTACTAAGCCAAGTTTATAGGCTTTTTCTGTTAAGCGCATATCAGCATTTGATTCACGAAGCAAAAGGCGATGCTCTGCTCTTGATGTAAACATTCTATATGGCTCATTTGTTCCTTTCGTAACTAAATCATCAACTAAAACTGAAATATATGATTCATCTCGTTTTGGAAGCCACGGTTCAAGCCCACCAAGTTTACAAGCAATGTTTATGCCAGCCCAAAGTCCTTGCCCTGCTGCTTCTTCATAGCCTGAAGTTCCATTAATTTGCCCTGCAAACCAAAGACCCTCAATTTTTTTGCTTTCAAAGCTAGGTTTTAATTGAATAGGGTTAACAAAGTCATACTCAATAGCATAACCAGGGCGAACAATACGCACATTTTCTAAGCCAGGAATAGTTTTAAGTAAGGCTTCTTGAATATCAAGAGGTAAGCTAGTAGACACACCGTTTGTATACCATTCTCCGCTATTTAACCCTTCTGGCTCAAGAAAAACATGGTGCCTTTCTCTTTCAGGAAAACGGAAAATCTTATCTTCAATTGAAGGGCAGTATCTTGCTCCAGTACCTTTGATAACGCCTGCAAAAAGAGGTGAACGCTCTAAGCCACCTTGAATAATTTCATGTGTTTTTGTGTTTGTCCAACTAATGTAACAGGACACTTGCTTTAGTACTGGCTTATCTTGCCAAAAGCTAAAGCGTGGAGTTGGCGTATCTCCAGGTTGCTCTTCTAGGTTACTAAAATCTATACTAGAACCATCTAGTCTTGGTGTTGTACCTGTTTTTAATCGACCAAGCTCAAAGCCAAGTTTTTGTAAGTTTTCTGATAAACCAAGGCTAGGAGTATCACCAAAACGACCACCTGCAATTTGTGTTAAGCCAATATGCATTACTCCATTTAAAAATGTACCAGTAGTTAATAGGACATCAGAGGCTTTTATCTCTTTGCCAAGCATGGTTCTAACGCCAGTTACAATGTTGTTTTCTACTAATATTTCTGTTACATTATCTTGCCAAATATCAAGATTTTTTTGCTCAAACATTGAGTTTTGCACAGCTTTTTTATACTCATCTCTATCCATTTGAGCACGAGTTGCACGAACAGCTGGTCCTTTGCCTGTATTTAAAATTCTAAATTGAATACCGCCTTCATCAGACCAACCACCCATCATTCCGCCAAGAGCGTCGATTTCACGAACAATATGCCCTTTAGCAAGTCCACCAATCGCTGGATTACAGGATAAATATCCAATTCTATCAACATTTGAACTAATCAAGAGAACTTTAATGCCAAGCTTTGCAAGTGCCATACTTGCCTCACAGCCTGCGTGACCACCGCCAACAACTATACAATCATAATTTATCATAATTTAAGCCTGTACCGCTTCTTCTTTATAAACATATTTTCTGTGGATTCTACCAATAATTGTACTAAAGAATATAGCAACAATAGTTCGCACAACAAGCACAACAGTCCAGTGCCCACCAATTAACATAAGTAAAGCTGTATCTTCAATAATAGCATGTGCAAAGCCAACTAAGGTGATTGCACCAAAAATATCTTTTTTAGCTAAAGTTCCATTGCTAGATGACTTAATGATTAAGCCACTACCGTAAATAAGCCCAAGGCTCATGCCAACTAAAATAGTTGTGCTAGCACTAGCTGATAAACCTAGCAATCTTAAAAGTGGTTTTAAGAGTAAGCCCAGATAATATGTTACATTAAAATGATCTAGTAAAAGTTGAAGTATGAGAAGAGCATATAAAATTATAAAAATAAAAAAGAAATTTTTAATTTCACTTAATATCCAAGCAGTCAAGCTTGGGTCTGCACTAGCTTCAAAAATAATTGTTGCGGGCTCGCTTAATAGATTTGTAGCATCTAAAACTAGATGTAAACCAATGCCTGCAATAACAGCAAGAAGGACACGCAAACTAACTTGCCAAACAAATGACACACCGCATTGTTGCGCAATTCTACCCTCAACAGGCAAACTGTGAGCATATAATGCAATTAAAGCAAAAACGGAAGCTTGAGCTGTTGTTAATGGGTCAAGTGTTGGGACAATTGTTGCAAAAACAATCAAGCCAGAATAAAGGTTAACCATCATTGCGGCTGCCCAAGCCAAGCCTAGTTCACTAGGTAAGCCCATAAGCCCCATAAGTGGTTCAAGTGGCATTGCAACATATTTTATTAAATCAAATTCAAATAAAATTTTAACTACAATAAGAATAGGTAACATTACTTTATATAAGTTTAAAATAATCTTAACACTATCAAAAAATGATTTTTTAAGAGCTTGTGCTACTGCTGACATAGTTTTTTCCTAATTAAAAAGCAAATAATATTGTGAGAACACTTTATATGAAGTTAAAATTAATCTCAATGAAAAAATTAAAGCCACTTTGATTGATGTAAGTGGCTTTAATATAAAATAAAAAAAATGTTAAACTTATGTTAATTTAATTTTGCCTCTATTTCAGCTACAATTTTTGCAACTACAGCGTGATCTTCGTCCATGTGCCTACCACTTGTAGCAATTGCACCTACAATTTTACTATTAACTTTAACAGGAATTCCGCCAGGAATTGGGCAATATTTTTCATCACTAAGCCATGCATATTCAAAGCCTGTTTCTTTAAATGATTCTCTAAATTCTTTAGTTGATTGTTCACGTTCAACGCAAGTATAAGCTTTGTTTGTGGCAATGCGTATTGTTCTATCATGCACATTTTGCATACGGTATAAAGCAATTAATACACCAGCTCTATTTACTGCTGTAATGCATAAAGGTGCTCCACCATCTTGCTTAACAATCTCATAATGCTTGTCTAAAATTTCTTTAATATCATCAAATTCAAGGCTAAGTATCATCTGCATAATAAGCTTCCTTTAAAATTATAAGTTTATTTTAATCTGTTTGTGATGTTGTTCCTAATCCAGTTTTTATCATACCAGTCAAGCGGTTGTGATTCAACCCCATGAACTAAAACACCAAAGTGTAAATGGTCTCCACCCGCTAAGCCTGTAACACCTGTTTTGCCAATAACATTTCCACGCTTTACAATATCGCCAACATTAACATGAATTTCGCTTAAGTGAGAGTATAAGCTCATAAGCCCAAGTCCGTGGTCAATTAAAACCATTAAACCAAAAATGCCTAAATCTTCAGCATAAACAATGGTTCCGTTATTTGCAGCTGGAATTTCAGCATGCTTGACAGAAGCTAAATCAATGCCCTTATGTGTTTGATTATCAATAACTTCACCATTATATTTATAGGTGCGTTTATCACCAAATGTCGCACGGTTAGCAGCTCGTGGCAAACGTGCAAATGTTCCTTCAGATAGAAGCGTTGGATCAGTTTTTTTGCCGAGTTCTAGAAGATAAGCTGTGTTATCAACTCTTATTTCACGGTTAACTCTTACATAACGCTCAAGGTGACTTGCAGCATCAGGTATATCATCAACAAAATCTGGCATTCTTGCATTTAAAAATCCATCACTAATATTTAAAGTGTCTTCCTTAAATTTGCGGTCAATACCCTGAATTCCTGAGTTTGCCTTTGCCACATTCCCTGCTAAGTCAACAACTATTATTTCAGGTCTGACTTGGCTTGGTTCAAGCTCAACCTTGTATGGGAATAAAGCATGATATTCGCCGTCTGACTGTTTAAATGCTGGATATAGATCATTATTTACTTTAATATAAGCTCGTTCCAATTCTTTATTTGCACTAAAGCTAATAGCACCAATGCTACCACGCCTTACAGTTGCACCAGCTCCACTTAATAATTTAACACGTGGTGCAACTGAATCAAGCTTAAGTTTAAAGCTTTTTTCAGAACTGTTTCCCATGCCAAAATATGCAAGTGAGGCATCTGTCGCAACTACATGAATTGTAATATCACCATCTCGAAGTCCAGCATCTTTTAAGGTAAAAATTACTTCTTCGCTTGCAATTTTTTCAGGAAAACTTTTTGACATAATTTCAATATTTTGTTCTCCACGAATTGCATAGACCTTTACTGATTTAATACCGCTGACATCTGATAAATTTAAGTTGATATTGCTAGTTTTACTAATAAAATTAGATTTGTTTAGTAGCGTAATTTCAGGTGCTTGCATGTCATTAAAAAAGACATAAGCCACCCCACCTAGAGCAAAGAATATTATTAAAATTAGTAGTGATTTAAACCATGATTTCATATTTCACCTATATTACCTATTTATTGTTTAGAGTTTCTCTAATCTTTTTATAATATTTTTCTAGAAAATGCAAATCATGTT
>CAYJPK010000056.1:0-13889 GCA_964372035.1 uncultured Desulfovibrionaceae bacterium
CTACTTTTTATTCTTATGAGTATAAGCTGCATAAATTGGTAAAATTGATGCAACACAGATTAGAGCCATTCCAAGCATTAGCATAGAGTTATTGCTATTATGTACGCCACTATATAGAAGTGGAAAAGCAATTAAACAAAGTAAGCTTCCAAAATTCAAAAGTGTTATTTCAGATATTTTTTTCATATTAAATTCCTATACAAACAATTGATATACATAAACAATCACACCACTAAACAAACAAACGCCAACGCCAATTGGAATAACAAGCTTTAAGATTTCGCCCTCACGCCCTAAGATTCCTGCAGTTGTAGTGCCAAGCAATACATTGCCAGGACAAACAATATTACCAATAGAAGAGCCACCAGCTTGTGCACCTAAAAGTGGCGCAGCACTGAAGTTAAGCAGTTCAGCAATTGTAAGCTGGAAGTTACCAAATAAAATATTTGAAGCCATAGCGCTTGAGGTCATAAACGCCCCAAGTAAACCAATAAATGGTGAGAAAATGGCATAGTATTCGCCTGTTGCTGCAGCTGTACCTTGAGCAAGGGTTAAAATCTGCCCAGATCCTCCCATAACTCTAGCCATACAAATAAGTAGAATAACAGCAATTGTTGATGGTGCCGCTTTATCAAGCGTGCGCTTTAAAATATTTATAGCACCATTTGAGCCAATCACACCTTTGCTTTTAAAAAAGAAAAAGCCAATTGTTGAAGCTAAAATTAAAAACACGCCGGCATGAGTGAACACATTAATAGGTGCATAAAGAGCCACAGCTTCATTTACAAAGTTATAAGCAGTTGATGTTTTTGGAAAACCAAAGCCAATAACTAAAAAGCTTAAAGCTGACTTAACTGGTGGAATCAACAATACAAAAAGAGTTATTACTGTTAAAGCATAGTATGGCACAAATGCCTCATGTAAAGTTAAAGGTAAGCTCTTTTCTTCATCTTGACCTGCACTTAAAGTTCTATCTATCATTTGAGAATTTTTTGCTTGGTATGGAACAGCATAAGCTTTCATGCGCCCTAAGAAATAAACAAGAACAAGACCTAAGCTTGACATCACAAAGTTTGCAAGTACTTGGTTAAATTGAGAAAGTATGAGCTGACCGCCACCATGCAATAAGCTAATTAAGGTAACTGCTAATAAGCCCTTCTTTATCCCCTCACCTCTTGCATAGAACCAGCAAATTGAGATACCTGCAACAAAGTCCATTGCCCATGTAAAAATAGCAGCCCAAAATGCAGTTGTTAATAGTAAATCGCCTGTAATACCAGTTTGAATTACTAATGCTTCCCAAGCAACAGCTAAGGTGCCAAAGGTAGTAGCCCATGCATGCCCTAGTAATGGAATCGTCACAGCCCAAAAAGCCTTAACGCCCATACCAACTAAAAGAGGTGCAACAATGGCAACAGGAACACCAAAGCCAGTAACACCCTGTAAAAAGCTAGCAAAGACCCAGCCCACAGTTAAAATTTGTAATAATTCATTTGGGCTAAATTTCTGCATTCCACGTCTAAATGGTTCAAAAGCCCCTGCTTCACTTGTGACTTCAAAAATAACAATTGCAGGTATAACAACAGCCATAACAGCAATGCCATTCCAAATCCCTTTTGCAATTTCTCCTGCAACCAAATCAAGAGGTGCACCAAAGATAATAAAGCTTGTAATTACAGCGATAATTAAACTAAATGGCGCTGCTGTTGCAACACCAAGTTGGTATTTAATTAATAAAATTAATAAAACGACTACTGGTGCAATAGCTGCAAGCCATATCCATAAGTTAATAGCTAGTTCCATGATTGTTCCTAAATATGATGATATTTGCAATAAATAAGGCACATCTTATATCGCAAAATACAAAATGTGCCATTATATTTTAACAATATTTTTTAACAAATTCTTTTAATGCCATAATCATAATGTCCATTGGTGGTGTAACTATTCCAGCACCAACTTGACCAACGCCAGGCTCTTTATGTGCAACACCAGTATTAATAACAGGTAAAATACCAGTAGCAACAACTTTTCTAATATCAATTCCAGCTGCAACACCAGCAAAATCCATATTTGGCATTGGCATATCAGCATTATTACCAACTGTAATTTTGCCCATATTTTCAGTATAAGCGATAGCATCAGCTATACCGCCAGCACCAACAAAGCGAGTAACAGCAGGAGCAGCACCCATCGCAAAACCGCCAATACCAATACATTCAACTATGGCAGAGTCGCCCATATCTGGATTTGCATCTTCTTCACTATAGCCTGGGAAATATAACGCTTGAGGATTTAAGCACGGTGCAACATACCAATTCCCTTCCAAGCCACTAACATTAATACCAAAGTCAACACCATTTCTGCTCATTGCAGTAACGACAGTACTATAGGCAATGTCACGCACAGGATCCATAATAGCTTTTGAAGCTGCCATTGCTAAGTTTAAGAAGAATTGCTCATTCTTTTTAGTTACAAATTCAACAATATCAACTGATTTTTCATTGCCTTGCAATACTTTTGCTAAGTCACCAGCTATTGCCTTATAAAAATTTAGTGATGCCGCAACGTTACGCTGATGCATTTCATCACCCATGGCAAGAGAAACAGCCATGATATTTTTAAGGTTAACACCACCACAAGCCACAACAGCAGCATCTAAGGCTGGAGCTAAGATTTCTTCAATCCATTTTAAGCGGTCAATTACTTCTTGGCTATTAGCACCAAAACGCATAACCTTGCCAATTCCTTCATTAATTGTACAATATGCAACATTACCAAATGTTTCGTTATGCACTTCTAAAAGAGGCATTGAATAAGATACCATACCAGTCATAGGCCCAACACAAGAGCTATGGTGGTTAGGACCATAAATGATTTTGCCTGACGCCATGAGCTCAGCAGCTTCTTCATCAGTTTGCGCTAAGCCTTCATATTTAATTGCACCAATAAAAGCACCTTTCATTGGTCCACACATGTCTTCCCATTTAACTGGAGGTCCAGCATGATTAATGGTATTTTTTGTCATACCTTTAACAACTTCATGCGCCTGACGAACTCTTTTTAAGACAGGTTGACCAGATTTTAAGCGTTTAAATGCTTCTGCGTTTGCTTGATCAACTAAGGAGTTACCGTTTTCATCACGACAAGTTGCTTCAATTTTAAATAATAAATCAACAAGCTCAGTATCACCACTTGCAGGTGGACGCCAATCAAGACGAATATAATCAGTATTTGTTTCAGAAAAAGCACGGTCAAATGCTTCAACGCCCATAGCTACTACATTTAATTTATCCATTTTTTCCACCTTAATTTAATATATTAGCCGCAAAAATAGCTGCTTTAGCATTACTACCTAAAATAATGATATTTGCCTTTTTAAGCTCTTCAATTTGAGCGCTTAAACTTGGATTATCACCATCTGTTCCACAAACTGACATAACAATCGCTTTTTCTTTGCTTTTGCCGCCAGAAATCTTATCCGCTTTTTCAATAGCTTGAAGAACTAGGTTCGCTTGGTCTTGATGCGCACCATAGCCAATAACCATATCCATAAGCACAACACCAACTTCATCACTTGTTAGCTCTTCAACTAGTCTATCAAGCTTTAAATCTGGTGCCATCATAGGGTGAGGACGCCCTACTGTGAACTCGTCTTCGCCAAAGTCCCAAAAGCAGTGCCCTTTACTCTTTTCACTGCCACTAATTGCGTTAAAGCCTTTTACCTTTAGGTTTGAATATTTATCACCGTCAAGTAAATCTGCGACTAATTCTGCGGCTTCTTGGCATAAAGTTCCACCACCAAATAATCCACGCATAAAGCCTTTTGCTTTTGGCATTTTTACATCAGCACCTAATATTTTTGCTGTATCAATGCTTTTATCCACAAAATGAGCAATATTTTCAGATAGTTTTGTTAAATCATCAGCAAAGTTAAATCCTGCTTGTTCTTCAATTTTATAATCGCTTGCACCTAAATAGTGCACAAATACAGGCTTACCAATGTTTTTCAAAATTTCAGCTAATTTTTCGCGTGTTTTAATTCCAGGAGGCTTGCCAATAACTGCAATAATTTTTGTTTGTTCATCATCTTTTAATCTGTTTAAGGCTGTAATTGCGCTAATGCCACCAATTTCATCTTTTAAATCACGTCCACCAGTTCCATAAGCATTACTAATTCCAACACCAAAGCGATCGAGTAAACATGTGAGTTCTTGAAGACCTGTACCTGATGCGCCAACAATGCCAACAGAACCAGTCTTGACCGCATTTGCAAAAGCAAGAGGAACACCATTAATAATAGCAGTTCCACAGTCAGGGCCCATAACAATGCAGCCTTTTTTTGATGCCAGTTCTTTAATTGCTAGCTCATCAGCAACCGAGATATTATCACTATAAAGCATTACATCTATACCCTTAGAAACAGCTTTAATTGCTTCATATTTTGCATAATCTCCGGCAACTGAAATAAGTGATAAATTAATATTTTTATTTTCTTTTAATGCTTCTTCTAAACTAGTCGGGACAGCTTGACCACATGCAGTACTTGCCTTGCTTGGCGCTTCATTAAGTAAACGTTCAACACAACTCGCAACGGCCTCAATGTTTTCTTTTTCAGTTTCAAAAGCAATAACTAAGTCATCTGGCTTTGACTGTGAAACTTCATCTGACAATAATCCAGATTTTTCAAAAAGCTCTTTATTTCGTGATGTACCCATCATTGCAGAAACTTGAACCGCTCCACTTTCTGTCTTAGCTTGACTTGAAATTTTCATCAAAAAAACAGAATCACGATACGTATCTTTTAAAATTATCGCATGTACTACTGTAGACATTTCAAAAACCCCTTTATATTTATAGTCTTTTAAAATAGCTAACCAAAAACTAGCTAGCACTATTACAATGTTAAGCCAAATCTTTAGCAAATATCATGCCACATATAAATATTATAATTTTAATAGCAAATATTACATAAAGCAAAATATCATGGCAAGCTTGCCATAAACATTGCCTAAATGCAAGATTCATTTTTATCTTAAAAAAATATTACGATACAAACAAGAGCTAGCTTGACAAATATGGCACTGTCACCCTATATATGTTAACGACAATCCAAACAGCTATCTCTATAATATGGATTAGTTAGGAGAATGTATTTCACTGTTAATATTTGTTTAGATACAACTTAAATGAGAAAGCATTCTTTTCTACAGTGGAAGGCAACCTTGTTATACTTTAAAGACCATACAACTTAATTTTTGAAGAATAATAACTTTGCAGACAGCCAAAACCTTTTTTTGGCATATTTTTTGCTAAAAGAATATGCTATTTATCAAATTCAAATGGAGGCTTTATGAACAAGTTTTTTAAAACATTTTCCCTAAGTTTAGTTAGTGCATGCTTACTAAGTAGTACAGCATTTGCTGCTATTGAAATTAAACTTAGCCACGATCTTTCCGAGGATACTCCTCAGCATCTTGCATCTGAGAAATTTCGTGATCTCATTAAAGAGCGCACAGGCGGAAAATATGAAGTAAATATCTTTCCTTCAAACCAATTAGGTAGTGACCGTGAAGTAACAGAGTTTCTACAATTTGGTAGCGTTCAAGCTGCTCTTATTCCGACAGCAAAATTAAGCATGTTTGCTCAAACTTTGCAATTACCAGACTTACCATTTTTCTTCCCTAACCGTGAAATTACATATAAATTTTTAGATAGTGAAGTTGGCATGGAATTATTAGAAGGCTTAAAATCAAAGGATATGGTTGGAGCTGCGTTTTGGGAAAGTGGATTTAAGCACTTTACCTCTAACAAAGAAATCCACAAACCTGAAGATTTTAAAGGCTTGAAATTCCGTACTATGGAAAGCCCTATTTTAATTGAACAATTTAAATCTCTTGGCGCAAACCCTGTGCCGATTGACTTTGGTGAAACTTATAACGCTTTACAACAAAAAGTTGTTGATGGTCAAGAAAACCCACTTATTTCAATTGTTCGCATGCGTTTTTATGAAGTACAAAAAAATGCAATTATCAGTGGTCACGGCTATTTAGGCTATGCATTCTTATATAGCAAGCCATGGTTTGATCAACAACCTGCTGATATGCAAAAGATTTTATTAGATACTGCACGTGAAGTTGCTACTTTCCAGCGTGAAGAAACAGTTCGTCGTGAAAAAGAACTTATCAAAACAATGGAAGAAGCTGGTACAAAAGTTACTTATTTAACACCTGAAGAATTAGAAATTTTTGCAAAAGCAACAAGACCTGTTCATAAAAAGTTTGAAAGTGCTATTGGTAAAGAATTGCTTGAAAAAGCATACAAAAAGATTGAAGAATTAAAGAACGAAAAATAATTAAGCTAGCTGATTTAATCTTTATCAAGCTTTATTTAGATTAAATCAGCTTTGTTTTTGCCAAATTTTGTTATTTTCTGCTTGTTTGTACTATAATATATAAATTTAAGGGGTTGTTATGTTGAATAATATCCTAAACAAAATTGAAGAATACACTGTATGCGTTGGCATATTAGTGGCTTCTATGGTTTTGTTTGTTAACGTTGTTATGCGTTACGTTTTTAATCACGGCTTAGTTTGGGCAGAAGAACTAGCTAGATACTCTATTGTTTGGATTGTTTTTATTGGTAGTAGTATTTGCGTACGCCGCCATCTACACTTAGTTGTTGATGCTGCGATTATCCGCTTATCTGAAAGAAATAGAAGCATTATGCATATTTTTGCTTGTGTTTGCGGAACATTATTTAGCTTATTTTTGGTATATTATGGCTATAGAGTATGTTTAAAATTATTCTCTACTGGACAAATCTTACCTGGGCTTGAGATTTTAACTGGTTATGCTTATATGGCTATTCCTGTTGGCGGAGCACTTATGTCCATTCGCTTTTTTCAAGAATTATGCCGTCGCATTAAACATTTCATTGACCCAACATCTTCACCTGATGATAAAATCATTATCACTGATGCAGCTTAAGGAGTTTATAAAATGAGTATTTTTCTTTTTAGTTTATTAGCTGCGTTTTTAGTTTCTGGCATTCCAATTTTTATCGCTCTTTCTAGCTGCGTGTTAGTTTCATTCATGCTATTTAGCCAAATTCCGCTTGAAACTGTAGTTATGCGTATGTTTGCTGGACTCGATAAGTTTTCACTTATGTCAATTCCATTTTTCATCTTAGCTGCTAATATCATGAGTGCTGGCGGTATTTCTCGCCGTATTATTGCGCTTGCTAAGGCTCTAGTGGGTTCAATGCATGGTGGAATGGCAATTACGACTATTATCGCATGTCTTTTCTTTGGTGCAATTTCAGGCTCAAGCCCGGCAACTGTTGTGGCTATTGGAGCTTTATTATATCCTGCTATGTGTGCAGATGGCTATCCTAAGTCATTTTCATCTGGCCTTATTACCTCAGCAGGCTCACTTGGTATTGTTATTCCGCCAAGCGTTAACATGATTGTTTATGGTGCAATTACTGGAGTTTCAGTTGGCGCATTATTCGTATCTGGCTTTGGTGCTGGTCTTTTATTTGGTCTTGCTTTAATGATTTATGCTTATATTAAATCTAGAAGAACACCAAATATTGTGCTTCATAAAAAAGCAAGCTCAGCTGAATTAATTGCTGCAATTAAAGATTCTTCACTTGGACTTGGCGTACCGGTAATTATCTTAGGTGGTATTTATGGTGGTGTATTTACACCAACAGAATCAGCTGCTGTTGCTGTTGTTTATGCAATGATAGTTTCACTTTTTATCTACCGTGAACTTAACAGCCAAGAATTCATTAAAACAGTTATTACTTCAGCAGTTACAACTGCTCAAGTTATGATTGTTTTAGCGGCGGCTTCTGTTTTTGCATGGATTTTAACTGCTGAAGGCATTACCTCTGCTATTGCTAAGTCAATGCTTGCAATCAGCCAAAATCCTTATATATTACTTATGATGATTAATATCGTTCTACTCATTGTAGGTATGTTTATTGATGGTGCATCTATCATCACAATTTTAGCACCACTTTTCTACCCTATTACAGTTAAAGCTGGTATCGACCCTATTCACCTTGGTATCATCATGGTTGTAAATAGCGCAATTGGTATGTTTACACCACCATTTGGACTAAACTTATTTGTTGCAACTGGAGTATGTGAACAGCCATTATCAGAAATCAGTAAGGGTATTATGCCATTTATTTTAGTGTCAATTGGAGCATTATTGCTTATTACATATGTGCCTGAAATCAGCCTTTGGTTACCAAAGCTCGTTTATGGTGCTTGGTAGAACTTAATTTTTATTATTATGGAGATAGCATGGATAAGGATAAAAAACTCGTAGTTGTTGCAGTTGGTGGCAATGCCCTACTTCGTGAAAACCAACGAGGAAAAATTGAAGAACAAACAGCAAATGTTGACGAATGTACTGCTGAACTTGTTAAAATTATTGAAAATGGCTACCAATTGCTTTTAACACACGGCAATGGTCCACAAGTTGGGTTAATCATGCTTCGTGACTCATATGAGGGTGCAAAAATCCCTCCTATGCCGCTTTATATTTATAACGCTGAGTCACAGGGGCAAATTGGCTTTCAGTTGATGAATAGCCTTTCTAATCGCTTAGTAGCCAAAGGCATTAATGATGCTGTAACTACAGTTTTAACACGTGTTATTGTTGACGAAAATGACCCTAATTTTCAAAATCCGACAAAGCCTGTTGGACCATTTTATGGCATTGAAGAAATTACAATTTTAGCAAACGCACTCAATTTCAAATTTGTAGAAGACAGCGGACGTGGGTATCGCAAAGTTGTATCTTCTCCTGCCCCTGTAGAAATTGTTGAATTTGATATTATTAATGCGATTTTAAAAACAGGTCGTTCTGTTATTGCTGCTGGTGGCGGTGGTATACCTGTTGTTAAAACTGAAAATGGTCAATTAAAAGGCGTTGATGCAGTTATTGATAAAGACTTATCAACAGCACTTTTAGCAAAACAAGTTAATGCTGACGTTCTTATGATTTTAACTGGTGTTGAGCAAGTAGCAATCAACTTTGGCAAACCAGATATGCAAAAATTAGCAAGAATTAGCATTGAAGAAGCTAAGAAATACTATGATGAAGGGCATTTCCCTGCTGGTAGTATGGGTCCAAAAATGCTAGCTGCTATTGACTTTGTAGAAAAAACTGGCAAAGAAGCCATAATTACTACTTTAGAAAAAGTAACTGATGCATTAGATGGCATTACTGGTACTTGCATCTATAAGTAGCAAGGAATATACGTAAAAAAGCCAGAATTTAAACACTAAATTCTGGCTTTTTTGTTTTGCTAAAGCCTTTACTCACTTCGTTCATGTTTAGATTTAATATTATCATAAAAATATTTTAAAGCCTTGCGCATTATTTCAACTGGTGGGCTAACAACGCCAGCACCAACTTGACCAACTCCACCAAATCGGTGCGCTACACCAGAATTAATAATTGGTAAAATATTATTAGCCAAAACTTTACATAAATCAATTCCAGTTGGCACTCCAGCAAAATCGAAAAATGGTAGAGCCAAATCCCTATTTTTATCAACACATATACTATTTAAATCACTTGTCAGTTTTGATAACTTACTATACTCCGCATTACCAAGCAGTTTTGCAATAGCTGGCGAAGCACCAGTTGCAAAACCACCAAGTCCGAAACATTCTACAATTGACGAATCTCCCATATCATGGCACGCATCGTCATCACTATAGCCTGGAAAATAAACAGCCTGTACCTTTGGACTTGGAGCTGTGAACCATTTGTCACCCAAGCCGCTAATAGTAATTCCAAAGCTTACGCCATTTCTGCTCATACTTGTAATCACAGTAGAATATGGGATATTGCAAGCTGTATCTAAGATACATTTGCTAGCTGCCATTGCGATATTCAAAAAGAACTGGTCATTGCCTCTTGCAAGAAACTCCATTATACTAATTGCATCTTCTCTTGAATTTGCTGCCGAATCGAGTTCACAACAAATTTTACGGTAAAACAATAGGCTTGCTGCAATATTGCGTTGGTGCATTTCATCACCCATTGCCAAAGCTTGCACCATAATATTTTTAATATTTATACCACCAAGCTTTTGTAAAACAGTATCAAGCACTGGAGCAAGAACATCTTCAAACCACTTTAAACGCTGTAGAACATTCGGTGTATACGCACCAAAACGCAAAGTCTGCCCAATTCCCTCATTAAAAGGTGAGTATGAAAAATTTCCATAACTTTCATTTTCAACCACCATAAGTGGCATAGAATAAGAAACAATGCCAGTCATTGGCGCAACCAAACCATGAGGTTGAGTTGGACCATAAAAAACTTTTCCAGAATCCATTAGAGCTTGTGCCTCTGCTGAAGATGCCGCTAAACCCTCATACTGCAACGCACCTAAAATAGCAGTTCGCATTGGTTCACACATGTCGTTCCAATGAATTGGAGGTCCTGCATGTAAAATTGTGCTTTTAGTTAAATCAGGTATGCATTCATGTGCCTTTTTTACTCTTCGCAAAATTGGCGAACCATTTGCAATCCGTGAAAAAGCCTCTTCATTAGCTTTTGTAATTAAAGAATTTCCACAATCATCATAATACTGCGTGCTCAACTCAAATAACATATCAGTATAATCAATATCTCCTTGCGCTGGAGGCTTCCATGATAAATTAGTGAAGTCAGTACCTGTATTTTGTAAGGCTGGCAAAAAAGCATCGATACCAATATTAATAACCGAAAGGTCTTTCATTAAATTTTCCTTAACTATTATAAATATTTATTAAATCAGCTGCATAATTTGCAGCAGCAGCATTGCTACCAAAAACGAAGATACCGGCATCTTTCAAAATCTCTATTTCAGACGAACGACTTGGAAGGTCATTATCAGTACCACAAACAGAACTTAAAACTATAACTTCTCGACTCTTGCCATTTGTAATTCTAGCTGCTTTATCAAAGGCTTGCACTAAAAGCGATGCTTGGTTTTTTGCTGTTCCATATCCAATTACAATATCAGTAATTAGTATTGCCGTTTCTGGTGAACAAAGCTCCATAATAATTCGCTCCAGCTTAGTTTCTGGCGACACTAGTGAATGGGGGCGACCAACTGTAAATTCATTAGCTCCCATGTCTAAAAAACAATGCTCACGGCTTTTATCTGTGCCAGTTAAACTTATTACATTTTCCCGCTCAAAGTTTGAATATACCTTGTAAGTACCTGTTAATTTGGAAGTAATAATATCAATTGCATCGCTACGCATTGTTCCACCACTAAAAATGCCACGAATAAATTTTCTACCGTGGTAATTGTTTTTTTCTGGCAGGGCTGGTGCTTGTGGTAAATTAATTGCTGAACTATCTAAAATTGGAGCAAGCTCATTAATCGCCATGTTTGCTAATTCAGTTAAATCACTAGCAAAATCAATACCAGCTTTTTCCTCTATACTATAGTCATAGGAGCCTAAATAGCGTACAAATACTGGTTTTTTAGTTTTTTTATAAACTTCAATTAATCTTTTACGAGTTTGAATACCTGGCAAATTTGCAATCACCAAAATCAATTTTGTGTTAGGGTCACTTGCTAAACGCTCTAAAGCCGTTATAGCTGAAATTCCGCCAACATCATCAATTAAATCTCTTGCACCTGTTCCGTAAGCTGTTGTAATTCCAAGTCCGCACCGGTCTAAAAGGCAAGAAACTTCCTGAGCACCTGTTCCAGAAGAACTAACAATACCAATCTCACCACGCCTAATATTATTTGCAAAACCAAGTGGTACACCATTAACAATTGACGTTCCACATTCAGGCCCCATTAAAAGTACACCCTTACGCTTTGCCATTTTTTTTAAAGCAATTTCATCTTCTAGGCTTATATTGTCGCTATATAACATTACATCTAGCCTTTTTTCTAAAGCCCTAGCAGCCTCATACCTTGCATAGTCACCAGGAACAGAAATAAGTGCAATTTGCTTTTTGCTATCTCCTAAAACTGCGTCATCAAAACTAATACTTGAAATGTAATTTGAACCATAACTTGAGGCACTATTGCTATAGAGATATTCTCTTGTCATCTTTAAAAGATTATCATGCAACTCAACTGGAGCATCAATAGCAACTGCAAGATCATCTGGCTTTGCTGTTTCTATTTCAGGAGTTAGCAAGCCTGCCCGTGCTAACAGTTCCTTGTTTCGCCTTGTTGCCATTGTCGCAAACACCTGATTTGCACCACTTTTTATAGTTAAAGTCTGTGATAGATTCATCAAAAAAACTGAATCTCTATATGTACCGGCTAAAATAAACGAACAAACACTTGGCATATTTACCTCGAAAAAAATTATAGCATATATTCCATTATTAAGGTATACTTTCCATATATGCAAGAACTTTTTTATTCTTAGGTGGTTATTATATGCTTAACACAACTGCAAAACAACACACAATTCTTACTGTTGATCCTAATGAGAAAAGCCGTGACACTTTGCGTGCCGTACTTTTGCCTGATGGTTTTTCTATTCATGAGGCCAATGATTACAACAGTGCAATGCAATGCTTAAATACCATAACTCCAGATTTAATTATCTTAGACTTTAAACTTGCTGGAAAAAATGGAATTGAGCTTGCTACTGCTGTTAAGGAAAGAATGCCTACTGTTCCAATTATAATGATTACTGATGATGGTGATATGCGTGTTGTTGTGCAGGCGATTCGTGGCGGGATTTATGATTATATGACCAAGCCTGTTAATGCAAATGATTTACGACTTTCAATTAACAAAGCTCTGGAGGAAAAACAGTTAAAAGAAGAAGTCCGCAGTCTTAAAGTCCAACTTGAAGGCAGAACTTCACTGTTAGATAGAATGGGCACTAGCGAACAAGTTCAATCTCTCGTACGACTTCTTGAAAAAATTGCACCAACGCCATTTACTGTTCTTATTGAGGGCGAAAGCGGCGCTGGCAAAGAGCTTGTGGCAAGAGCAATTCACGACATGTCCAACGTTAGCGATGGACCATTTATAGCAGTTGATTGTGGTGCTATTCCTGAAACCTTATTTGAAAGTGAGCTTTTTGGTTATAACAAAGGGGCTTTCACTGGTGCAAGCACTAACAAAACAGGCTTTTTTGAAGCTGCCAATAATGGAACTTTATTTTTAGATGAAGTATGTAATTTATCTTACACTTCACAGCAAAAACTACTAAGAGCTATCGAAGAACGCAAGGTTCAAAGGCTTGGTTCTGTCACCTCAAAGCCCGTATCAGTGCGAATTGTTGCAGCAAGTAACAGACAGCTTGAGCAAGATGTTGAGGCTCGTTTATTTAGAGTTGACTTGTTGTACAGATTAAAAGAGGTTAGTGTTAAAGTTCCTCCGCTTCGTGAACGCCAAGAAGATGTTTGTTACTTAGCTCAGAAATTTCTTAAAGAATTTAGTGAACAATTGGCATTTAGCGCAAAATCTTTTGCTGGTAATGCTTTGATGAGCATGATGAATTATCCATGGCCAGGAAATGTGCGAGAACTTAGAAATGTTGTTAGGCAGTCTGCTTTAACTTGTGATGGTATTACAATTTTAAATGAACATTTACCATTTTCTAATACTGAAGAAAGTAATTTACAAGAAAATGAATTTAAACTTGGTGAAATGTCTTTAACAGAAATTGTTCAAGAATACTCCAAAAAAATTGAACGTGAAATTATAATTAATACATTAAAATTAACGAATGGTAATAAAATGCAAGCAACAAAAATGCTAAAAATTGATTATAAAACCTTACATCGCAAGATTAAATTGCTTGAGATAGAAAAACTTTAGTTAGGCGAAGGTGAAAAACCATCTCATGATGCCATAAAAATGCAATAAAACTAAACTCT
>CAYJPK010000057.1:0-5084 GCA_964372035.1 uncultured Desulfovibrionaceae bacterium
CTGCTAGCGCAGTCAATGATAGTAATTTCATTGAAATTACTATATCATAAAGTATTAATCTAATAAAAAAATAATAAAAAAAGGTTACAGTAAAGTAACCTTTTAATATATTGTATAAATCTAAACTAACTTTAAGCTGTTGCTTCTTTAGAACGCATAGTTATGGCACCCACAGAGTAAGCAAATCCTGATAGTGCAATACCAACAACGAATGGAGGTAAGGCTTTAATGTTATCTGGAATGAATCCTAATGAAACAATTGCTGTTTGTGGTGTGATGAACAAATAAAAACAAAAACTTACAATAACACCAACAATAGCACTTAAGGTAGCTGCTTTAGCATTAGAATTCTTGAATAATACTAGACTTAAATATGGAACAAAGGCTGTTGCGCCGATGACACTCCAGCTTGTTGTATAAATTAAAGAAATAATTTTGCCTTCAATTTGAGCTGTTACAGCGGCAATGATAACACAAAAAGAAATTGCAATACACCATGATAGGCTCGAAGTTTTAACAGCAAAAATATCTTCAGTAAATGACGAAGAAGCAATATGAAATAGAGCAGTACAGGTCGAGATAGAAGCTGAAATAATAGCCAAAGTGAATATCTGTTTTCCAATGCCAGGTAATAGCATATTAACAAGGGTTGGAATTGCTAGATCTGAATTAGCTAATTCAGGTAGCACAAGCCTTGATAAAGCAGATAAAAAGTACATACTTCCAACAATTAAAAGAAGAACACAAGAAGCTAAGTAGGCTGATTTTTTAAGTTCTTTCTTGCTTTTAATAGCGAAATGGCGTTGAATCATTTGGGGCTGAGCCCAAACAGCAACTGAGGTGACAATTACCAAGTTCCATACAAAGGTTGCAGAATTACCACTTGATAATGATGTAAAACCATTATTTGCTTCTTTTGTAGGCTCTAGAGCAGATAAGGCTGTAATTCCCTCGATAGGACCACCAATGAGTGTTAATAACTTATAGGCTAGAAGTCCAATCCCTAAAAGCATAATACCGCCTTGCATAGCTTCTGTAAGCAGTACTCCTTTAAGCCCACCCCATATAACTGCTATACCAACAATAATTGCAAGCGCCCAAATCGAAAATTGTAAGCTAAAAGGGAAAATATCATGCACCATAAGTGCAGCGCCTTTGATTACCGCAGCTGCATAAACTGATAAAAAGAAAGCAAAAATAATTCCTAAAATTTTGCGTAAAAAAGGAGCATTATGCCCAAGAGAAATTAACTGGGCAGGTGTCCTAGCATTTAATCTTGTCTGTAATTTTTTTGTTGGCCAAGCGAGAACAAAATAAACAAAAAAAGTTCCAAGTAATACATTACCAAATGCAATTAACATCATTTGCAATCCAAACTTGTAGGCAAGACCACCAAAACCAATAAGAGCTACAGCTGAAATATAAGTTGCAACATAGGCTAAGGATTGGATTCCAAAGCCAACATTTGAACTTAATACAAAATCCTTGCTCTTACCCATTCGAGCCAGCCAAAAAAATACAACCAAGTAAATAATCCACACAAACATTTCCATAATACTTTCCTTTTATAGTTTTAGAATCGCAAAAAAAAACCGCCTCTCAACGGAAGCGGTTATTATTGTATAAACTTTAATTTTTATTTTAATTAAGAAAACAACAAGACTCCGTCCCGTGTATGTGCAGGAAGGTAATAATAATAGTTAAAATAAAAGTTTTGTTGTGTCTTAATCATATAGTTCTTCTAAAAATGAATTTTATTTACTATAGCTTAGCTAGACATGGTTTGTCAACTAAAAAAAAATAAATTGAAACTTGCTCTTTTTTGAGAACTAAATTAATATATTTACATGAAGAACATACCTAATTTTGTAAGAAATATATTTAGTCTTGTATTTAGCTGTTTGATTTTTTTTGCATTAGCAAGACTTGTTATGTTGTGTGTAGTTGGTGAAGAGCTTCATAACCTGACTTTTATTGAAATTATTCAAGCTCTTTATATTGGTTTTAAGTTTGATGGTAGGCTTGCAGTTTTAGTTACAATTCCATTTTGGGTAATATTTTTTATTCCGCAAATTAGTCTTAAATTTGTTCGACCATTTCTCTTGTTTTATGCTTGTTTAGCCTTTAGTGTTATGATGCTGTTATATGGCTCTGATATTGGCTATTACATGTATTTACAACAGCGTCTTGACGCAACCTTTATTGATCTAGCCCGTGACATTAATGTTGCTATGACTATGGTCTGGCAATCTTATCCTGTTGTTTGGCTTAGTCTAGCAGGAATTATAATTATCGGATTATTTGGATACTTATTTAATATCTGGTTTAAAAAAGTTATTGATAAAGGTGCAGATAAGCTTGGTTGGAAAAAAAGATTTGCTTGGTCATTTGCCTCACTTCTTCTTTTAACAATAATGATTTTTGGTCAAATTAGTAGTAATTTTTTTCCACTTCGTTGGAGTAATGCATATTTTAACCCTAATAGGGTGAGCGTTATCTTGGCTTTAAACCCAGTTCAAAATCTTTATGATACCTATGTTTTGACTTTAGTTAATCAACCTGATGTTAATTTAGCAAAACAGGCTTACCCTTATATGTCAGAATGGTTAGATGTAAAAGATAAAGACATTAACAGCCTCAACTACTGGCGAAAGCATGAAGCAAAAGAATCAATAGGTGAAAAGCCTAATGTTGTAATAATTTTGATGGAATCACTTGGAACTCCAAGAACTTCCCTAGCTGATAGTTTATTTGACAAAAAATCTATAGCCGATGAGGTTCATGATGATCCAACTCCGCATCTTCGCCGTATTGCGCAAGATTCGATGTATTATAGATGGTTTTTTGCTCCAGCACGAACAACAGCAAGAGCAATTTTTACCACAATTAGCGGTATCCCTGATATAAACCGAGCAGGCGGAACAAGCTCTCGTAATCCAAGCTTAGTAGACCAATTTACTGTATTTAATGAGTTTGATGGCTATGAAAAATCTTACATGCTTGGTGGAAGTGCGAATTGGGCAAATATTCGTGGAATATTAACCTATAATGTTGAAGGCTTAACCTTGCTTGAGGAAACTGATTGGAAAGCTCCAAATGTTGATGTATGGGGAATTTCTGATTTAGATTTATTTAAGGAATCTATTCCATATTTTAATGCGAAAAAAGAGCCTTTTATTGGCGTGATACAGACAGCGGGTTTCCATCGTCCTTGGACAATTCCAGATGATAATGATGGATTTGAAATTATAGAACCAAGCCCAGAAACAATTACGAAATATGGATTTGAAAATGCAGATGAATTTAATTCTATGAGATTTTCTGACCATGCATTAAATGAATTTTTAAAAAGAGCTTCAAAAGAAAAGTGGTATGATAATACAATTTTTGTTATTTTCGGAGATCATGGTTTAGATAAACATTCTACTAATATGCCAGGTGGTTACCTTGCGTGTGGTTTGCAAAGTAGCCATGTTCCACTTTTAATTTATGCCCCAGGCAGGGAAGACTTGATTAAAAAAGGTGTATCAGATAGACCAAGCGGGCATGTTGATGTGTTTCCAACTTTAGCAAAGTTAGTGGGGCTAGAATTTTACGACCGTAATATGGGACGTGATTTATTAGACCCAAAATATGATGAAGATGCACAGCAGTTTATTGCAAGTTATTTAGAACAGTTTTTTAAATTAGTTGATAATGAGTATTGTTATAAATATGAAGGTCAAGATTTTTTATTTGAAATTGAGGGCGACAATGTTGATGTTTCAAAAAAATATCCTGAGCGTGTAGCGAAAATGCATAAGCATGCTTTTGATTTTAATAATACAGCAAAATACATGTTATTTAACAATAAAAAAGCTAATGCTCCAAATGCTAAATAAAATAGGGCTAGCTGGCAAGATTGCTATTAGCTAAGTTCTATGTTAAATTAATTACTGTTTTTCGACGGAGGAAAAATGCGTAATATACTAATTCTTTTATGTGTATTTGCCTTATGTGCCTGTACACAATCAAAATCTGGTAAATCAATAGCTCGTAATGAAGATCCCAACCTAATTAAGGCAAGTATCTCGTATCGTGAGCGTATAATGATTCCTAGCCCAGTTCTAGTTGAGCTTGAACTTGTGGGTTTAAATAGCAAAGGTGAGATCAATGCTATTTTTGATAGTGTGCAAGTTGAAGCTACACAAATGCCATATGAGCTTGAACTTAATATTTCGCCTGTAACGGCTGAAAAAATTGATACAAAAACTGTTGCGCTTGTAGCTAGAATTTATAGTAATGAAGAATTGTGGTTTGAAAGTAAAGCAGTTGAAGTTTCACACCCTTTTTCTTCAATGACTCAAAATATTATTGCGTCAAGATTTATCCAATCTAAAATGTCTGTACCAAGTGATATAGCTAATGCTGCTTATGTCTTTAAGAAAGTTGCAGGGAAAGATATTGTTGAGCATAAAAACCTTGATGTACCGCATTTATTTTTTAGAACTCAAAAATCTAATGAGAGTGAAAGCCACAGGTTAAGTGGTCGAATTTCAGGTAATGACGGTTGTAATAACTTCGGTGGTGAATACACAATTGAAGGTGAATTTATTCGCTCAAGTAATATGTATGGAACAATGCGACTTTGTGGTGAAGGTATTGAGCAATCAACTATGATTAATCAGTCAATTGCTCAAGCAACTTCTTGGAGAAAATATGGTGACACTCTTGAGCTTAGACAGGGTACAAGATCTTTAGCTGTGCTTGAAAAGCACCCATCAGAAGTTGAAAAAGAGAAAGTTGAACAAGAAGTAATTGAAAATTCTAAAGTCGAAGAGCTTGAAAGTGATGAAAAGCCAGCACAAGAACCTGAACAAATCATTAAGGTAGCCCCGATTAAAGGTGCAAAGTCAGAAACAGCTACTTCCTCTAATGAAAATGCAGAAGAAAAAACACTAGAAACAAATGATGAAGCTGAATCAGAAAAAAAAGTAGAAGATAAAGGCACTGATAAAAAAGACGAAAAAATTGAAACTAAAGGAAAAGCTAGAAAACCATACTGGTGGGAAAAATAGTTTTCATAAAAGCTAGACATAAAAAAA
>CAYJPK010000057.1:5184-13799 GCA_964372035.1 uncultured Desulfovibrionaceae bacterium
AGAGGAAGAGATTCGAAAGTTTAAATTAAGAGTTCGAATCTTTGACATAAAAAAACTAGACTTTATGTCTAGTATAATTTTATATAGCTGGCGGAGAGGAAGAGATTCGAACTCTTGGTACCTTTTGAGTACACACGATTTCCAATCGTGCTCCTTCGGCCAACTCGGACACCTCTCCAACGAGAGAAATTAATATTATATTTTTAATTATTTTGCAAGCTTTTTGATAGATGTTTTTTTATAGCGGGTAAACGAATATAAAAATATATTAAGATATATAATATTATATGTTTATAAGCTAAAATAAACTTATAAGAACGCAAAAATCATTTAATATACGTTACTTTTCTTGCGTTTTTATGATTTTAAAAGATATTTTTTCATCAAAGATTACAAAAAATTTTGTTTAATCAAAAAATATGTGCCACATTAAACAAGCCAGAATTTATTTCAAAAGTTCAGTTAGGGTGCTTGGAGTGTGTATACCTTTAAAAAAGAGATTGAAAAGTGCCTTAGGCTCACGGTCTTTTTCAGTACTAGCTAGATAGGAAATTTTTATAATAACAGTATATAATATGCTGTTATTATTGTATGAAGAAATTGAATATATTTTTTAATTTGAGAATAAATGGTTGAATATGCGTGAATTTGTACATGTTTTAGTTCTTGGTGGAGGCTTATCCGGTGCACTAACTAGTTTAGTCTTAGCAGATCTTGGACACTCTGTTTGTCTTGTTGTACCTAGCGAAACTTTGGACGGTGGTAATTCTGCCTTAGCTCAAGGCGGGATAATCTATCGTAAAGAAGGTGACGAAGGTATAGAAGATATTAAAGCTCTTGAACAAGATATTTTAATAGCTGGGCATGAGCATAATTATTTTAAGTCAGTTAGCTACTTAGCGAATGAAGGTCCAGAAATATTAAAAAAAATTTTACTAGAACGCTTAAATATTGATTTTGACAGTTCACATTCTGCACTAGATTACACAAGAGAGGGTGGACATAGCTCTGCAAGAATTATTCACTGCGCTGATCATACTGGTAAAAGCATTATGCAGAAATTGCTTGAACAAGTTAAATGCCACGAAAATATTAAAGTTCTGACAAATCGTACAGCCATTGATTTAATTACAAAGCATCACCATGCAAACAAAAATTTCTATCGTTACCAACTTGATAATGAATGTGTCGGTGCATATGTTTTTAATCAAAATACGAATGAAGTTGATACAATATTAGCGAACTATACTGTTATGGCGACAGGTGGAGTTGGGCAAATATTCTTGCATACAACTAATTGCCCTGCTTCGATTGGCTCTGGCATCGCAATGGCGCATAGAGCTGGGGTTCGACTAGATAACCTAGAATACATGCAATTTCACCCAACAGCTCTTTATCATCGTGCACCGCAACGATTTTTAATTACTGAAGCAATGCGTGGCGAAGGTGCGAAGCTTGTGAATAGCAAGGGTGAAGCCTTTATGTTGAGCTATGATAAGCGTGGTGATTTAGCACCTCGTGATATTGTTGCTAAAGCAATTGCTGATGAACTTATGCAAACAGATGCGCCATGTGTTTATCTAGACTTATCTAATGTTAAGCATGATTTGGAAAAACGATTTCCAACGATTTATAATTATTGTAAATCTATTGGTATTCACATTGAAAAGCAACCAGTTCCAGTAGTTCCAGCAGCGCATTATTTTTGTGGTGGAGTGCTTGTTAATAAAAAAGGTCAAACAACCTTAAATAGACTTTATAGTGTGGGTGAAGTTAGCTGTACGGGTTTACATGGTGCAAATCGTCTTGCGAGTACTTCTTTGCTAGAAGCTCTTTTATGGGGATATAGCACTGCAAAGGATATTTCAGAACAAAGCCACTTAGTAAAGGAAAAATTGTTTGATGCAATTCCTGATTGGGTAAACACAGGAACTGACCATAATGATGACCCTGTTTTAATTGCTCAGGACTGGGCAAATATACGCTACATGATGTGGAATTATGTTGGAATTACACGCACAAGCCAGCGATTAAACAGAGCCTTTGAGCATTTTAGAGATTTGTCACGGCACCTACATGAATTTTATCGCACAACGCAAATTTCAAAGCCAATCATTGATTTATTTCATGGTAGTTGGACCGCTTACCTAATAACACAAGCTGCTCTTCGCAATAAAAACAGCTTGGGCTGTCATTATAGGATTGATTAATGTCTTTAACTATTATTGGAATTGACCCTGGCTCAAGGATTACTGGCTGGGGCGTGATTCAGGAAGTTTCAGGTGTTTTGACCTTGCTTGATTGTGGTGTATGTAAACCAAGCCCTAAGCTAGAATTCGCAGAACGTTTAGCTTTTATTTTTCATGATTTAGTTAAAATAATCCAAATTCATAAGCCAACAGAAGCCGCCATAGAACAAGTATTTGCAGGCAATAATGTTGCAACAGCAATGAAGCTTGGACAAGCGAGGGGTGTTGCAGTTGCAGCGTGCGCAAGTTTTGGCTTGCCAGTTTCAGACTATGAACCACGTTTAGTAAAAAAAAGTTTAGTTGGAAACGGTGGAGCAGAAAAAGAGCAAGTCGCTTTTATGGTGGGACACTTGTTAAATACAAAAAAGAAATTTGCATTAGATACAACCGATGCTTTAGGTGCTGCCATCTGTCATCTTAACATAAGACGCTTGGCAAAGCTTGGTATGTAACTCACTTATATTTAATAGAATATAAGCCTTGTATATATAGTTTGTCTTGACCAAAAAATATTTATGAGTTATTCTTCTACAATCTTTTTTTATAGGAGTATATAATGTTTTTTCCAGAAAAATTTTCTTTACAAAATAAACTTGCTCTTGTTACAGGTGCAAGCCGTGGTATTGGTGAAGCAATTGCTTTAATTTTTGCAGAAGCTGGTGCAGATATTGTTGCCGCTAATCGTACAGATAACCCTGAGCTTGCAGAAAAAATCCGTTCAATGGGACGTAAATATGAGTTTATTGACGTTGATTTATCACAACGTGATCAAACTAAGGCTCTTTTACCTCGTGTTGTTGAGCGTATTGGCAATCCTGATATTTTAGTTAATAATGCTGGTTCACTGCGTCGTGGCAAGGGTGCTATTAATTTTACAGAGGAAGATTGGGACTGGACAATAGAGCTTGATCTAAATGCACCTTTCTTTTTGACTATGGCTTGTGCTAAGCACTGGCTTGAAGCTAATAAAAAGGGTAAGGTAATTAATATTCTCTCTATTCTTGCTCTTTCAGGTGGTATTGATACAGTTGGATATACTGCTGCAAAACATGGTTTAGCAGGCTTAACTAAAACTTTGGCGAACGACTGGTCAAACAAAGGCATTAATGTGAATGCAATTGCTCCTGGCTATGTTCGTACTGCTTTAACAGAAGGTTTACATGCACATGAAAAACGCTCTGCAATGTTGCTAGAGCGTGTACCATCTAAAAAATGGGGTGAGCCTGAAGATATTGCTGGCTGTGCCTTATATTTAGCAGCGCCTATTTCTGATTGGGTACATGGTTCTATCTATACCGTTGATGGCGGATATGAAGCTTGGTAGAGTTTTTTTTAATGGTTAATATGTCTTAACTATTAAAAAATAAGCACGTAAGGCTTTGCGCTTTACAGCAATTTAACAAGATAAGTCCTTGGCAGCAATATGCTGTTGAGGGCTTATTTGCATATTAGCGAATGCTTAGATCATAATTTAAATATCATCTTGTAGGTGTTTAATATATTTATCACCCCACTTTTCTAACTCTTTTAAGACAGGTGAAAAACTTTTTCCTATATCGCTTAAATAGTATTCAACTTTTGGTGGGACCTGTTGAAACTGCTTTCTTATTATCAAGCCTTCTTTTTCTAAAGTTTTTAGTTGCCTCGAAAGTGAAGTGTGAGTCATTTCTTCAGGCATCATTCTATGTAGCTCATTAAATCTAAGTGTTTGCTTTGAAAGTAAATACAAGATATAAATTGACCACTTTCCTGACAATATTTTTTGACTTGTCAAATAAGGGCAAATGCCAAATAAATCTTTTTTCATTGTTAATCCTTATAAAAAATTCAGTATCTAATATGATACTAGTATCATAAAATAGCGTACTTGTAAATAAATTCATATGAGTGTATCTGAATAGTTATAAAAACAAATTAATTGAGAGGTAATTTATGAATGATGTAGTTAAATTTTTGAGTGAAAATCGTATGCTTAGTTTGGCAACTATAGGCTTAGATGGTAAAGCAAAGTGTAGACCATTTATGTTTGCCCTTGAAAGAGATGCTAAGATTTGGTTTTGCACTAGTAATCAAAAAGAAGTATATAATGAGATGATTAAGCAGCCTTACGTTGAATTTACAACAGCTTGTGCAGATTTTTCTTGGATAAGATTAAGTGCAGAAGCGGTATTTGAAAACAACTTAGAGGTTAAAGCTGCTTGTTTGGAGTTTGAAATCGTAAAGAATATCTATAAAACTGCAGATAACCCTCTTTTTGAAGTATTTTATTTAAAAGATGTAAAGGCTATTATTGCAGATTTTTCTGGTAACCCGCCAAGAACTTATGAGTTTTAAAGCTTAAAAAAAGCCCTTATATAAGGTGCAATATACTTTGCTTATATAAGGGCTAACTTGTTTATAATTAAAAGCTTAAAATAATTGTTTTAATAAATCTTCGCCTGATTTCTCAGCGTTTGCAGAGCTTGCAGCATATCTTTTTGGCTCTGTTCCTTTTGTAAACGGAATAACAAAGCCTTGTTCACTTGCTCCGACCAATAGACCACTTTTTGCATCAACTTTAGCTGTAATAATATTTTCTGGTGGAATAAAATCATCAGCAGGGTAGCTATCAAATACTTGCTTACCATAATCAACAAAGATTGGAAGAGCTGCTGCTCCGCCAGTTTCAAGTTTTCCAAGAGGTTTTAACTGATCATATCCTACCCAAACACCACTAACTAAATAAGGAGTATATCCAATAAACCAAGCGTCTTGTTCATCATTTGAAGTTCCAGTTTTACCTGCAACAGGGCGATTTAATACCTTTGCCTTTGTTGCTGTTCCGCTGGTTACAACCTCTTTCATAAGGCTTGCCATTATATATGCATTTTCAGGAGAAATAACTTCGTTATGCTTTGGCTGATTATCATACAAAATATTTCCAAAGCGATCTGTAATCCTAACTATAAGCCTTGCATCACTTAGCATGCCATTATGAGCAAAAGCAGTATAGGCTTTTGTCATATTCATTGGGCTAACAACGCCAGCACCAAGACTAAGCGATAAGAAAGGGTCTAAATCTTCATAGCCTAAGCCAAGAATATTTGCACGCTCTAAAACCTTTGGCATTCCAATTTCTTGTGCAATACGAATTGTACATAAATTTTTTGATTTTGCTAAAGCAGTACGAAGCAAAATAGGTCCTTCAAAGCCACCACTATAGTTTTTAGGACGCCATAATAAATCAACTTGTTCTGCAAGTTGCACAACTGGTGCATCTAAAACTGTCGTTGCACCGGTGAATCCATTATCAAGCGCTGCTGAATAAACTATTGGTTTAAAAGATGAACCAGGTTGACGCTTTGCTTGCGTTGCCCTGTTAAATTTACTATCACTAAAGCTATATCCACCAACAAGAGCTACTACATCACCCGTCTGTGGTTCTATAGACACTAAAGCTCCTTGCACATCAGGCACTTGCTCAAGCTTTAAGATAATATCTGTTTCAGCTGTAATCTTATCAGCTTCATATGGATTTTTCTCGTCACTAACAGCACTTACCCAAATAAGATCACCAACTTTAAGGATTTTATTTGCATCTTTAATTGACGGTGCGTATGCAGCAGCAATCTTAGGGTTTGGTATACGAGCCCAAGTCATGGTTTTTGTGAAAAGTGTACCATGATAATTGCCCATCTTAACTTTTGCGCTATCTTTTTGAACTTCTGTTACAATGGCTTTTGTCCATGCTCCATTCATTAAGCTTTGTGGTGTAAAGTGCATGGTTTTAGCGTACTCATCAATATTTTCAGCAATATTTTGAAGTGGACCACGCCAACCATGTCGTTTAGTTGCTTGCTCAAGTCCTTTACGCAAAGCCTTATCAGCTGCCATTTGGTGTTGCGGTGACATAGCAGTGTAAATTGTTAGACCAAGAGTATAAATTGCTTCTTCACCATAAACAGGAAGCTCAATACCTAAGCTTTTTGCATTTTTTTCTTCTAAAAGGTCAATGGTGTTACGTCTTACTTCTTCTAAATACCAGTCAACATCATCGCCTAATCCCTCTTTCATACGCTGATATATAAGTGGTTGATTAGATGCTTCTTCAAATTCAGCATCAGTAATCCACTTAACTTCATGCATACGACGAAGTACTTGCATCTGACGGTTTTTTGCTACATCACGATCACGATATGGGCTATAGCGTGAAGGTGCTTGCGGAAGTCCAGCAATGACAGCACATTCAGCAATAGTTAAATCTTTTGCTTGCTTGCCAAAATATGTTCTTGCAGCAGCTTCAACACCATAAGAATTAGAACCAAGAAAAATATGGTTTAAATAAATAGTTAAAATTTCATCTTTGCTAAGATAGTTTTCAAGGCGATAAGCTAAAATAGCTTCTTTTAACTTACGAATGTAACTACGCTCAGGTGTTAGAAGTAGGCGTTTAATTAATTGTTGAGTAATTGTACTGCCGCCTTGCTTTGTTGTACCAGCTTGTAAGTTTACAATAAAAGCACGAAGAATTGCAGTTGGGTTAACGCCTTCATGTTCATAAAATTCAGTATCTTCAATAGCCAGAAAAGCTAATGGTAGATATTTTGTCATTTGGTCAAGATTAATTAAATATCGTTTTTCCCTGTAGAGTTGTCCCATAATTTGACCATCACGGGCAACAACAGTTGTAACGAGAGCAGGGCGGTAGTCTGCAACACCTGTAAACGAGGGCAGGTCTTTTGATGCCCAATAATATAGACCAGTTAATCCAATAATACCAGCAATAAAGCCAAAGGCCGTAATGCTTGCAATTGCAATCATTATTTTACGCATAATTCATTTTATCCTTAAAAAGTGGGCTATCTTACTTGCCCATCTCCCATAATAACAAATTTTGTAGTAGTTAATTCTTTAACGCCCATAGGTCCATAGGCGTGAAGTTTTGAGGTGCTAATGCCAATTTCAGCACCAAGTCCAAGCTGACCACCATCATTAAAGCGAGTAGACGCATTAACACCAGTTAATGAGGCATCAACTTCATTTATAAAGCGCTTAGCGTTCGTTAAGTCGTTAGTTAAAATTATTTCAGTATGTTTAGAGCCATATTTACTTATATGCTCAATAGCATTATCAAGGCTTGAAACAATTTTAATAACAAGGGTTAAATCACCAAACTCAACTCCGTAGTCCGCTTCAGAGCTTGCAATGATATTAGGCACAGAACGCAACATGTCAAGGCACTTAGGGCAAACACGAAGTTCTACATTTTTATATATAAGGGTTTTTGCCAAGTCAGGTACAATATGGGCAACTTTATCGTGAATTAAGAGGCATTCAAGTGAGTTACAAGCTGACGGACGCTGAACCTTGCTATTTTCAACAATATCAGTACATTTATCTAAATCAGCACTTTCATCAATAAAGATATGGCAAACGCCCTTGTCATGTTTTAAAACTGGCATTGTTGCAAGTTCTGAAACAAGCTTGATTAAGGGTTCTCCACCTCGCGGTATCATAACATCAATATATGAATTTAATTTGCAGAGCTCATTAATAATTGAGCGATCAGTATTTTCAACTAATTGAATAATGTTTTGATCCAAATCATTTTGTTCAAGTGCCTGCCTAAAAAGATTTGCTAAGCAAATATTTGAATGAACAGCTTCAGAGCCACCACGTAAAATTACACTATTGCCTGCTTTAATGCAAAGTGCCGCAGCATCAATGGTTACATTTGGACGTGACTCATAAATCATGGCTATGACACCAAGAGGAACACGCACCTTGCTTACTAAAAGATTATTAGGGCGCTTATACTCCTCATCTGCCGCTCCAACAATCTCTGCTTGATTTGCAATGTCAATGCAGGCTTGCGCCATTTCATCAATAATTTTTGGAGTAAGGGTTAGCCTATCAAGCCTAGCACTATCCATTCCATTTTTTTTAGCATTTTCAATATCTTTTGCATTTTCAGCAATAATATTTTCTTGCTCACTTTTGAGAAGTTCTGCTAACTCAATCAAAACATTATTTTTTTTTCTTGGTTTCGCACTAGCAATAATGCGTGAAGCTTTTTTTGCTTTTTGACCAATTTGTAAGCTATAATCAGATATATTCATAAGAAAATTCTCTCTAAGATGCATAATTTTTAATAGATTTTAGTTTGAAAATTAAGACTTGTCAAAGCAAAAAATAGTTATAAAAAACAGCAACTTATATTGGATTTTTTGATACAAAGAAATAGTGTCGTAACTGTTTGAAATTTAAAGATAAATGGCTAATAAGCATAAAAAAAGAGGGTTATAGAAATAACCCTCTTTAAATATTGAAAATAACTAGTCGGTACTGAAAAAGTCATTTTTAATGCCTTTTTCAAGTGGCTTAGCC
>CAYJPK010000058.1:0-13715 GCA_964372035.1 uncultured Desulfovibrionaceae bacterium
TGAAATTACTATACTAGCATATGCAAAAACTCAAGTTTTGTCACTCTGAGGTGGCTCATGCCACCGTGAGAGTCCATGCTTTTAAATGAAAAATGCGTAACGCACTCGACGCTATGCTCCTCCCCAGAATGCCCAAAGCCAAAATATGGCGTTATTATGCGGTCAATACCATGGAGCGCAAAGAATGTGCAGGTGAGAACTCGCCTTACTAAACTTAATTAGTAGATGACGATATTTCATTGAAATAATTATAAATTTTATCACCATTATCACCAAGAACACGAACGCAGATACCTTTGAAAGCTCGGCTAACACCAAGCTCAAAATTAGGAATTGTCTTTGCACCATAAGCCCTTGCAAAGTCAATAAAATCATTTTCGCTTTTTTCATTATCAAAATAAGCAAAAAGTAGCCCGTTATGACTAAATTCATGCCATAAGCCGAGCGTATTATAATTCCAATTTTTTGGCTCAATTAAGGTATTATCAGCAAAGGCAATCTTTCCCTCAATATAAATTTTTACGAGTGACTGAAATTTATTCATCAAAAAAACTTCGTCCATGAAAACACGTCCGCAAGTGAAAATATCGCTATAAAAAAAGCATGAATTTTTAGATAAATTAATTGTTGTATTACAAAGATAATTACTATTTTTAAAAGGTATTGTCGGGTGTGGCATATAGCGAATGCAAGCATTTTCAGCAATATTTATACTAACATTTTTTTTAACAATTCCACTTTGCGTATCAAAGACTTTTTCATAACTTTGAGAGCTGATTTTTGCCTTAGTATTTGCACCAAAATCAAAATCCATCTCAACAACATCGTCCTTTAATAAGCCAGCAGATGAGGACATTATAATTATCTGCGCCTCCTCATCTTCATAAAGAGGCGCAATGATTTTATAGGGTGCCGTAAAGTACACATCATCATATACAGTCTTATTATAACTATATTTTGTTGAAAGGCGTACTTGTGAATTCATCTACATTCCCTCGAAAAGAACATCTTTTTTTATCCACTCAATAACGCTATCAAGCCCGTCTAAGCTCATTAAATTTGTGAATAAATATTTACGCCCTTGGCGCATTCTTTCAGAATCACTCGCCATAATATCAAGGTTTGCACCAACAAGTGGAGCAAGGTCAGTTTTATTGATAATTAAAAGGTCGGAGCGTGTAACACCTGGTCCGCCCTTGCGTGGAATTTTTTCACCTTGCGCAACGTCAATAACATAGATAGTTGCATCAGCCAAATCAGGGCTAAAGGTTGCTGATAAATTATCACCACCGCTTTCAATAAACATTATCTGCACATCTGGAAATCTTTGTGCCATTTCCTCAACTGCTTCAAGATTCATTGAGCAATCTTCACGAATTGCAGTATGCGGACAGCCTCCAGTTTCAACACCTAAAATCCGCTCTCGTGGCAAGGTGGAATTTTTAATTAAAAACTCCTCGTCCTCACGTGTATAAATATCATTTGTAATAACGCAAACAGAATATTCCTTTGACATTACACGTGTTAATCTTTCAATTAAGGCTGTTTTGCCAGAACCAACAGGACCACCAATTCCAATTTTTACATAAGACATATTTAAACCCTTTAGCTCATGTAGAGCCGTGAATATAAAGTTTCGTGTTTCATTGCATAAATATCAAAGGCATTACCGCAAACGCCAAGTTCATTTTTTTCAATAAACTTAGCTTTTTCAACTGCTTGCCTAATACTTTCTAAGTTTTCATTTAAAACAACTTGCCCCTCAAGCTGACTAAGTGGCACGCTTTTAACAGCATTTGTAACTACGCCAGAAATCACACTATAAGCATAGATATTAGCTGATTCCTCAAAACTTATAGATTTAGACTTAGCAAATAAGGCAAGGGCAATTACATGATGACCCTCACATTCTTTGCTTTTGATAAGCTCTTGATATAATTGCAAGGCTTCAATTTTTTCTATTTTTTCCCAAAGTTTAATAAAGCGTTGACAAAGCTTAACACTACCCTTTCTAATTTGCGAGGAAATCTTGAAGGCAGAATATAAATTATCTAGCTGAATTAATTCATTTATATTTATTTTTTCATCTACTATAATATCATTATAAGTATGGTAGAAAAAGCCTAGTTCATTATAGGGCATAAAGGAAATATAATTTTTTAAATATATTCTTAAGTCACTGCAATTTTTTAGTTTTTCCTCTTGAACAAAGGTTTCAAGACCATTTGAAAGCGTAAAAGCTCCAATTGGAAAAACACTATCGCTAACTTGTAGCATATTTAAAAGCGCAATATTCACTATAACTACCTATGATTATTTGTTATGATAGATGAGCGTAGTCATGTATTTCAGTATCATGACTGTGCGAATGTTCATTGTGCGAATGTTCACCATGACCCTGACTATGAGAATGACTATGAGAATGGCTATGAGTATGTTTTTTCTCAGATGAGCCATGAGCCTTACACTGTGTAAAATCACTAAACTTTTCAGTAACTTCACTCACCTTAAAGCCTAATTTTTCAAGATACAAATAAGTTGGCTTATCATAAACAACGCAAACATTATCCTCTTCAATTTTAAGTGATAAGTGCCTATTGCCAAGCTCAAAACATAGCCTACCCATTTCTTGCATTGAGCTTACGCTTATTTTTGTAAGGTAAGTTGGCAAAATTTCGCAAATATAGATAGTATCATCAATTTTTGCTAATATATCGCCATCTTTCAGCACCTCTTCCACCAAAATGCCAAATTCTTTGTCATCATCTGCAATTTTTTTTATGCGTTTTTTATCAAGCTCAAACCATTCAAAATTAACTTTAACAATTTTTTCATGGCAATGATTTTCATAAATATTGCCTAATATTTTTTCAACTATCATTAATTTTTCCTTAAAACATAAAATGTAAGCGTGCTAGCGGTAATTCGTGTGCTGGTTCGCAAGTAATAATTTCGCCATTCACCTTAACTGTGTAAGTTTCTGGATCAACATCAATATCAGCTATAGTATCATTAAATTTCATGTCTTTTTTGCCAATATCCCTGCAATTCTTAACCGCTAAAGTTCTGCGCTTTACTCCAAGCTCCTTCATAATGTCCTTATCATGCGCATATTTAGATAAAAAAGTCACACAAGTTTTGTTAACAGCATCACCTAAGGCACCGAACATTTTAGAATAAACAACTGGTTGCGGTGTTGGAATTGAAGCATTCGCATCACCCATTCTAGCCGCAGTAATAAAGCCTGATTTAATTATAAGCTCCGGCTTTGCGCCAAATAAAGCTGGCTTCCATAGCACTAAATCAGCAATTTTGCCAACTTCAATTGAGCCAACATAATCTGAAATACCGTGCGCAATCGCAGGATTAATTGTATATTTTGAGATATAACGCTTTGCCCTGTAATTATCATTTCGCACGCTATCCTCTGTAAGTGTTCCACGTTGCAACTTCATTTTATGCGCTGCTTGCCATGTTCTAATTACAACTTCGCCAACCCGACCCATTGCTTGAGAATCTGAACTCATCATGGAAAAAATTCCCATATCATGCAAAATATCTTCTGCCGCAATTGTTTCAGGGCGAATACGTGAATCAGCAAAGGCAACATCTTCTGGATTTTTCTTGTCTAAGTGGTGACAAACCATGAGCATGTCCAAATGTTCATCAATAGTATTAACGGTATACGGCATTGTTGGGTTTGTTGATGAGGGCAAAATATTTCTAAGCGCAGCAGCCTTAATAATATCAGGAGCATGGCCACCGCCAGCACCTTCTGTATGATAGGTGTGAATGGTGCGCCCATTAATTGCATTAATCGTATCTTCAACAAAGCCGGCTTCGTTTAAGGTGTCAGTATGAATTGAAACTTGCACATCATATTCATCAGCAACGCTTAGGCAAGTATCTATAGATTTTGGAGTTGTTCCCCAATCTTCATGGAGCTTTAAGCCGATAGCACCAGCCTTGATTTGCTCAACTAATGGCTCTTTGCTTGAGGAATTACCCTTACCTAAAAAGCCTAAATTCATTGGAATTCCTTCTGACGCTTCAAGCATTTTATGCATGTTAAAAGCACCAGGCGTGCAAGTTGTCGCATTAGTACCATCAGCAGGACCAGTTCCACCACCAAGCATTGTTGTCACTCCGCTATAAAGTGCTGTTTCGATTTGCGTTGGTGAAATATAGTGAATATGCGAATCAATTCCACCAGCAGTTAAAATTAATTTTTCGCCTGCAATAGCTTCAGTTGATGCGCCAATTATCATATTAGCATCAACATTATCCATCATGTGCGGATTGCCAGCCTTGCCAATGCCATGAATTTTACCATCTTTAATGCCAATATCAGCCTTATAAATTCCAGTATAATCAAGCACAAGGACATTTGTAATTACTAAATCAAGGCACTCATCATCACTATGCAAAGAGGATTGCCCCATGCCATCACGCAAGGATTTACCACCGCCAAACTTAGCTTCTTCGCCATAAGTAGTGTAGTCTTTTTCAACTTCAATAAGCAAGGAAGTATCAGCAAGGCGAACCCTATCACCAACAGTTGGACCATACATAGTGGCATACATTTTTTTACTTAAGCTCGCCATCTTTAAACCTCCATTCCCTTAAAGCCAAGATTTTTCGCTTTTTCAAAGGCTTCTTTGCGGACTTTTTCATCATCAAATGCACCATTTACAAGCCCATTAAGACCATAACCCTCACGGCTACCACCAATTTCAGTTAAAACAATTTCCTTTGCTTCACCTGGTTCAAAGCGTGTTGCTGTGCCTGATGGAATATCAAGACGCATTCCAAAGGCTGATTTTCTATCAAAATCTAACATCTTATTAACTTCAAAGAAGTGATAATGCGAGCCAACTTGAACTGGTCTATCTGCTGTATTTTTTACGGTGAGAGTAAGTTTTTTATGCCCTGCGTTTAGTTCAATTTCACCCTCATCAGTAATGATTTCACCTGGAATTAGCTTAAGACTTGTTTCAATAGGATTATGAACAGTCACAAGCTTTGTGCCATCTAAAAATGTTGATTCAATTTGAATTTCATCAATCATTTCAGCTACTCCATCTAAAACATCGTTTGAGCTTAATAGATTTCTGCCATATTGCATTAAATCTGCAACGCTCATTCCCTCACGTGCTTTTTCTAAAAGTTCTGCTGAAATATAGGCTATTGCCTCTGTATAATTGAGTTTTAAACCTCTTTGCAAGCGTTGTTTAGCAAGTGAACCTGCAAGATGCAAAAGAAGTTTTTCTTGTTCTCTTGGTGATAAATGCAAATTAATTCTCCTTAATATTACCTGTACTTATAACTATTCTTTAATGCGTCATCAAGTCTTGTAATTTAGCATGGTCACATTCTGATATAGGGCTTTTATAAATAATACTACCTCGTTCCATAACATTTACAATATGTGCATTTTCAAGAATAAAGTCTAAATATTGCTCAACTAATAAAACGGTAATGCCCTTCCATTCATTAATTTTTCTAATAGCATTACCAATATCTTTAATTACTGAGGGCTGAATACCCTCTGTTGGCTCGTCCAAAATTAATATCTTTGGATTAGCAACTAAGGCTCTTGCGATTGCGAGTTGTTGCTGTTGCCCGCCTGATAAATCTCCGCCCTTACGCTTAATAAATTGTGGTAAAATTGGAAATAAGTCAAATAGATAATCTGGAATTTGCCCTTTCCCGCCAAGTGGTTGCAAGCCAAGCTCTAAATTTTCTTGTACTGTCATTTGTGAAAATATATCACGACCTTGCGGCACATAACCTATCCCAAGTTTCACACGCTCATGAGTTGGCATTTTTATGATTTCTTTACCATCAAAACTTATACTGCCGGCTGGAGTTTTAACAATGCCCATGATGCTTTTTAAGGTGGTGCTTTTGCCAACTCCATTTCTACCCATAAGGCTAACTATTTTGCCAGCTTCCACTGAAAAATTAAGATCTTCAATAACGCAACTTTCACCATAATATGATGATACATTTTTAATTTCTAACATAAATAACCTCAATTTTCAGATTTTTCACGTCCAAGATAGACGGCTTGCACTGTTTCATTTTCTAAAACCTCGTCAATACTGCCCTCCATAAGCACACAGCCTTGATGCAAAACTGTAACAGTATCAGCCACTTGCTTTACAAATTCCATATCATGCTCAATTACAATAATTGTGCATTTATTTTTAATTTGCTTTAAAAGCTCGCCTGTTTTAAAAGTTTCAGGCTTACCCATACCAGCGGCAGGTTCATCAAGCATAATTATTTCAGGGTCTTGAACTAATTGCATTGCAATTTCTAGCCATTGTTTTTCACCATGTGAAAGCGAACCAGCCCTTGTATTTCGTCTATGTTCAAGGCTTACGTCTTGTAAGGTTTTATCAATTTTTTCAAGGTCTTCTTTGCTAGTTTTATAAAAAATTGACTGCAAAACGCCCTTATTACCCTTTAAGGATAAAAGCATATTATCTTCAACAGATAAATTCGCAAAAACTGACGGAACTTGGAATTTTCTGCCAATGCCAAGCTGGACAATTTTATACTCTTTAAGTCCTGTTATTCTAATAGCTTCTTTGTTTTTTGGACGAAAAAACACATTGCCCATAGTTGGCTTTGTTTTAGCACAAATAATGTCTAGTAAAGTAGTTTTTCCTGCTCCATTTGGACCAATGAAAAAATGGATACTATTTCTTTTTACCTCTGCCTTTACATCAGTTAAAGCGTAAAAACCATCGAAGCTTACAGAGATATTTTTAATGTCTAAGACTATATCTTGTGGATTTTGTACTGTATTCATAACTATACTCTTATTTGTTTTTTGCTAATTTTTTGTTTTGAAAATAATCGCTTAAAGTTCCAACAATTCCGCCTTTGAAATAAATGATAGTCACACAAAAGGCGATACCAACGATATATTGCCAAATCTCAACCATCTTACCAGAGCTTAAATTGTATTCACAAAGATTAACTAAAAACACACCACAAACTGCGCCTAAAATAGTACCACGTCCGCCAATTGCAATCCAAATAACCATCATAATTGAATATGAAATTGTCATTTGCGAAGGTGTAATGCTCCCATTAAAATTAACGAAGATAGCACCACCAATTCCCGCAAAAACAGCCGACAGCACATATATAAAGTTCTTATAATTACTTACCTTATAGCCTGAAAAATAAGTTCTATTTTCACCATCACGAATAGCAACTAAAATCTTGCCAAATTTGCTATTAACTAAAAATTTAGCTACAAAATACGTTAATGCCAAAATAATAGTTGCCCCATAAAACAACATTAACATATTGTCAAAATTGGATTTTCCCTTAATGCTACCAAAGATAGATTTTATCTCAGTTATGCCAGTATTACCATTAGTATAAGGCGAAAGAGCAATAAAAATTGAATAGGCAGCCCAGGTTAAAGCCTGTGATATAATTGAAAAATACACACCCTTTACCCTATTTCTAAAGATAAAATATCCAATTAAGCCTGCAAAAAGAGCTGGAATGGCAACTATTAAAATAGTACTTAAAAATCCTGACTGAAATGGCAACCATATAAAGGGCAATTCGCTAAGCCCACCAACAAACATAAAGTCAGTGATTTTTCCGCCAGTTGCTTGTAATTTCAAGTACATAGCCATTGCATAGCCACCGAGCGCAAAGTATAAACCATGCCCAAGGCTTAAAATTCCAGTATAGCCCCAAATTAAATCAAGCCCTATAACTAAGATGCAAAAGGAAATGCATTTGCCAATGAATAATACTGTTGAAGTGCTTTGCACTATGCCAAATTGCAAAAGTATAGGAATACTGCAAAGCACTAGTAGTATAAGGAGAAATAATTTATCGTGAGTATCATTTATAATTTTCATATTTTGTCCTAATCGTCTAAACTTCTGCTTTTAATTACAAACAAGCCTTGTGGGCGTTTTTGCAAAATAGTTACAACTAATAAAAGCACTATAGCTTTTGCAATAGATGATGAAGTATAATTTTCAGTAAATATGCTAGTAAAGCCAATCATGATTGAAGCTAAAACAGTACCAATTAACTTACCAACTCCGCCAAGAACGACAACCATAAAGGAATTTACAATATAGCTTTGCCCAACTGTTGAATCAATCGAACCAAGTAAAGCGATTGAGCAACCAGCAATACCAGCTAAGCCAGAGCCAAGCGAAAAGGTGAGGTTATCAACCTTACGAGAATTAATACCCATGCACTGTGCCATAGCTCTATGTTGCATAACTGCCCGCATTTGCTTGCCAAAATTCATTTTAAAAAGCACGAACCATAAGAACAAAAGACTAAGCAAAACTAAGAAAATAATGAAAAGCCTATTGTAAGAAAAGGTCATACCAAAGAGTGCTAAACCACCATTTAAAAAGCTCGGAGCTTCAACATTCACGCCTTGTGCGCCAAAGACAGTTCTAACAAATTGTTGCAAGATTATGCTAACGCCAAAGGTCGCAAGCAAACTATCAATTTCACGCCCGTAAAGATTTGAAATAACAAATTTTTCTAAAAAGCTTCCAAGACAAAAACTCATCATAAAGGCAACTGGAATTGCCGCAATATAATACATAAATAATAAGCTTTCTGGCATGTATAGCTTAAAAAATTCCTGCACCACAAAGGTCATATAAGCCCCAATCATCACAAATTCACCGTGCGCCATATTAATAACCTTCATTAAGCCAAAGGTAATTGCAAGACCAATTGAAGTTAAAAGTATGATGGAGCTTAAGCTTAAGCTATTAAATATTGTTGTAATTAACTGTTCCATAAAACCACTTGTTATTCCTTTATTTTACACAAGATCTTTAAATAAATGATGCGTCATCTATAGAATTTAAACTTTTTAGGCTAATTTTATCTACAGGGCTAATTACTAACCCTGTAGATAAGTTTATTATTTTGCCTGAAGTGACTTTGCCCAAGGGTATGATACTAAGTATGGATCTGGCTCAACAGGAGCATCAGTTGCTGATATTTCATAAATAAGACCATCAGCGCTAACCTTACCAATACGTACCGGCTTTGCTAAGTGTTGATACTTACCATTAATTGTCACTGTGCCTTCTGGAGCTTTAAATGCAACCTTGCCTGATCTAATTACTTCAAGAACCTTATCAACATCAAAGCTTCCTGCTTTTTCTACTGCTGCTTTCCATAAATATACTGCATCATAGCCAGCTTCAGCAGGATCAGAAGTCACACGTTCATCGCCATAAGCAGCTTTATAAGCTTTTACAAATTTTTCATTTTCAGGTGTTTTTGTTGTTTGGTAGTAATTCCAAGATACTAAGTGATCTTTCAAAATTTCAGCACCAATTGTTGCAATCTCTTCTTCAGCAATTGAAAATGACATTGTCATGTATTCTTTGCTAGTATAGTTCTTTTCAGCCATTTGTTTGTAAAATGAAACATTGCCTGAACCATTTAAGGTATTAAGAATTACTTCTGGCTTTGCACTTTCAATTTTACCTATAATAGCAGCAAAATCTGTTTGATCCATGCTTGCATATTCTTCGCCAACAACCTCAATTCCTTTATCTTTTAATTGAGTTTTAATAATCATATTAGCTGTTCTAGGAAATACATAATCTGAACCAAGCAAGAAAAATTTCGTATAGCCTTGAGCTAAAAGATATTCAACAGCTGGCACGATTTGTTGGTTTGGAGTTGCACCTGTATAAACAATATTTTTTGATGCTTCCATTCCTTCATATTGCACAGGATACCATAAAAGTGCCTCGTAATCTTCAAAAACAGGCTTTACCGCCTTTCTTGATGAAGAAGTCCAACAACCAAATACAGTTGCTACGCCTTCACTATCAACAAGCTTTTCAGCCTTTGTTGCAAAAACAGATGGCTCTGATGCGCCGTCTTCTTCGATATATTCAATCTGCTTACCAAGCACACCGCCAGCAGCATTAATTTCTTTAATTGCAAGGACTTCAGCGTCACGAACCGCTTTTTCACTAATCGCCATCGGACCTGTGAAAGAATGTAGAATACCAACTTTTACACTGTCAGCATATGCATTTTGGAAAGTACCAGTTAATGCACATAATAAAGCACAACTTGCACCTATTGCCATGAATTTCTTGAAAATTGAATTACCCATTTTGAAACTCCTAAAAATTAATTTATATTAACAATTTGACTTGTTATTATCTTGTTTATTTAAAACTAAAACGACCAACAAAAGTTTTTTTTATAAAAGCCACTTTTACAAAAGTTCTTTAAGTTTAAGGTAGTTAGTAATTATTTTAGCACAATGCTCACGCTCAACCTTGCCAGTATTTAAAGTCATGTGATAGGCAACAGGGTCAGTCCAGTCTAAGCCTCCAGTATAATAGCGATAGTAATTAGCACGGTATCTATCTGTTTTTTCAATAGTTTTATGTGCTTCTTCCTCTGTCACGCCCAAAAGATTTTTGATGTTTCTTACACAATCTAATCGAGGTGCTTCAACATAAACGCTAACAACATTAGCCCTATCTCTCAGCAAATAATTTGCACATTTACCAATTATTATGCAGGATTGACTTTCAGCTAAACTATTAATTAACTCCGCTTGAATTTTGAAAAGATTGTCATCAGATACAAAATTCCTATCAATCGGAGTTGCTCTTTCTTGCGAAGGAGAAAGATTCATCAAAGCTTTAAGAAAATGTGAAGTTGATAGCTTTTCATCTACACTTGCAAATTTAGCCTTGTTAATCCCTGAATATTCTTCAAGCATTGCTGGTAGTTGAGTGTCATAGCAAGGAATATTAAGTTCTTTTGAAAGTAAATTTCCAATATATTTTCCACCACTTCCAAAACCTCTTGCAATTGTAACAACAAAATTCTTCATTAATTTTTCTCCATGGTTCTTATCAGCCTAAATTAATTACAAAGCTTATCTGTGATAATCTGCGATAGTCTTTGTTCTGGCATATTTCTACATGAGCAATAGACGTGCCAAACATAATAAAAAGCAATTATTTCAAATAGTAAGATGCACAGTTCTAGTTTCAAAACAACTAAAGCATGCGCAATATTACAAAATTGTAGTTTTATTTAAACAATAAACCATCAAACAAGCTTAATACTAACGCATAAAATCCTTTGTGTATAAGGCTTTATAGCATAAAACACGAACAATGAGCTTTTCTACATTAATGTAAATAAAAAAAGATATTTTTTGTGGTTTTTGTTGAAAATAAGGATTAGATAGTCGGTGATGAAAAAAAATATTAACATATTGCAGTTAAATAATTTAATCGCAATATGTTAATACATTATCATTGATAGCCAGATAAGCTTATATTGGAGGTACAAAATCTTAATGACTAATCATCCATGGGCGAGCAGTTGGAAACATTTTTCCTCCATCAGCAGTGTAAAGGGTTCGACTTTTCTTTTCACCACTACTACAGCACGAACAGCCAGCTGGGTGTTTTTTCTCTGCCCTTTCATCTTTTGTTGAAAACTTTGGTTCATGGCATGATTTTTCATTTCTGGCATGAGCGTCTAGCATATTCGCTGAAAGAGCAGTAATATGAGGTGCATATAATAAAACACGACTAGCCTCACTTTTGCAATGAGGGCATACTATTGGCAAGTCATACTCTGACACAGGGCGAAATGCTGAAACTGGTCCACAATTTGGACACATATAGTCATATAAAGGCATTTTTATTCTCCGTAAAAATGCTAATGCCAGAACGTAAGCTCAAACATTAGCATTTTGATTAATTACTTATTCGGTGCCATCGGAACATCAATTGAACCATCAAGGAACTTTGTAGGCCCACTTACATTTGGCATTAAATCATACTCAAAAATATCAGTTGGAAGCCATAAAGTTGCGCAAGCATTAGGAACATCAACAACCCCTGAAATATGCCCTTGAACAGGTGCTGTACCTAAAATGGCATAAGCCTGAGCCCTAGTATATCCAAATTTTGTTAAATATTCTATAGCATTAAGACAAGCTTGGCGATATGCTACGCTAGCATCAAGATAATATTGTTTTCCTTGCTCATCAACAGAAATACCCTCAAAAATCAAATAATCATCGTAAGTTGGTGTAATAGGTGATGGCTTGAAAATAGGATTTTTTACGCCATATTTTTCCATACCGTCTTTAATTATATTTACTCGAATATGCAACCAACCAGGCATTTCAATCGCACCACAAAAAGTAATTTCACCATCGCCTTGAGAAAAGTGCAAGTCGCCCATTGAAAGACCAGCACCATCAACATACACTGGAAAATAAATCTTTGAACCACGTGATAAATCTTTAATATCGCAGTTACCACCATGCTCACGAGGTGGAACAGTGCGAGCACCTTCTGCAGCAGCCTTATCACGCTCTTCACCTTTCATCTGTCCCATGTGAGCTGTTTGAGCATATGGTAAATTTGCCAATCCAGGAACTCGATCTGGTTCAGTTTCATATAAGGACTTCTCTCGCTCATTCCACATATCAAGCATTTTTCTATCTGGCAAACAACCAATCAAACCTGGGTGCAAAATACCTGCATAGCGCACACCTGGAACGTGGCGTGATTTTGTGAACATTCCTTCAAAATCCCAAATTGACTTTCTAGCCTCTGGAAAATGTTCTGTTAAAAAACCTCCCCCATTGAACTTTGAAAAAAAGCCATTAAAACCCCAAAGGTGATCGTCAAAAGTGCCAATATCTAAAATATCAACCACCAATAAATCACCTGGCTTTGCGCCTTTTACACCTATCGGACCAGATAAAAAGTGTACCTGTGTTAAATCTGCATCTCTAATATCTGCTGCATCATCGTCATTTTTTACCTGCCCACCTGTCCAGTCAAAACACTCTACCCGAAAATCATCTCCAGCCTCGACCCAACATGCCATAGGAATGTCTGGGTGCCACCTATTATGTACTTTTTCATTGTTATAGGGCGAATCGTTTAGGTCAACCTTGATTAAAGTATCTGGCATAATAGCCTCCACATGTTTAAAGTTAGTAAAAATGCAATAAAAAAAACACAAAAACTCTTAATAAAAAACAATGTCCAAAAGCATAGCTAAGAATTATCAGTCCCCCAAAAACAGTTTGTTTTTTATTTTTTTAAACTACACTTGGACTTGCTGTAACATTTCAAATTAAGCTAAGGCAAAGGCTGTGCCAATCCATGCAAATAGCTACTAGCAAATAGCTTAAGAAATACTTACTCTTATTAGGAAGCTTAAAAACAAAACATTTTATACTTTATAGTGGATTTTTTTAAAGAACAAAAAACATATATTTGTAATATTTTATAATATTATTGTATTATTTTAAATGGTTGCAATAAATTATATTGGCTTTATATTTTTTACTTTATTGTATTTTTTTAAGCATATTTTTTTACAAAAATGTATCAAAGCACTCATATCACCATAACATATCCATGTAATTTCAATATATTATAAAAATATACAATCTAGGTAAAAATTAGAAAATTAGTTTTTACTTATTGAGCTTGAACCTTGATTATTAATATTAGTTTTGAATATGAGATTTTGCAAAATTCTCAACTTGGCTTTTATTAATTTTCATGCTAATAAAAGCTTTAATAAAAAACTTTAATATTTGTGAATATAGTAATTTCATCTGAAATTACTATAATTGGCTGCGCTAGCAGGCAATCACTGCGAAAGCATAAGTG
>CAYJPK010000059.1:0-13614 GCA_964372035.1 uncultured Desulfovibrionaceae bacterium
CGATAAGCATATTAGCTTTGGCAATGCTTCGCATACACAAAGCAAAATCCTAGCCAAACAAGTTTAGCTAGGATTTTCTAAAGTATTTATTCACTTTGTTCATGATTACAAAGTAATATACTTTTTTGGGAAAGCTTTTTCCCTTCCCCCAAGTATATATAATACTATATTACACTATTAATAATTAGGCTTTATATCAAAGCGAGGTATTGGCGCATGGCATGCACCTTGACCTGTTCTTGCTGTATAGTCTTGGTGATAATCTTCAGCCTCATAGAATTTTGTAGCTTGCACGACTTCTGTAACAACAGGGTAGCCAAGCTTCATTAATTCTTTAATTAAATCTTCTGCTATCACCTTTTGGGCTTCGTCAGTATAAAACACAGCAGAGCGGTATTGTGTACCAACATCAGGACCTTGCCTGTTTAGCTGTGTTGGATCATGAAGTTCAAAGAACTTTCTTGCAAGCGCTGCAAAGGTAACAACTTTAGGGTCAAAGGTAATTTTAACAGCTTCTGCATGACCAGTTCTGCCAGTTGTAACTTCTCTATAAGTCGGGTTTTCTGTTGTTCCGCCAATATAACCAGATACAACATCACACACCCCATCAAGCTTAGCATAATAATCTTCAATTCCCCAGAAACAGCCTCCAGCAAAAATAGCTGTATCAGAGCAAGTTTGCTCAGGAACAAAAACCATAGAAATTGAATTAACACAATGTCTTGTATCTTTATCAGTAAAGCCTTCACCTAAAAATACATGTCCTAAATGTCCATCACAATTAGCGCAAAGAATTTCAGTTCTGCGCCCATCTGCATCAGGCTTGCGAATAACTGCGCCTTCAATTTCGTCATCAAAGCTAGGCCAACCACAGCCAGAATCAAATTTATCTTCAGAGCGGTACAGGTGAGCACCGCATTGTCTACAAATATATAGCCCCTTTGCCTTCGTATTCCAATATGCCCCGCTATAGGGCACTTCAGTTCCTTTATGTATAATAACTCGAGCTTCATCACGAGTTAGAGGCTTCATATCATATTCTTTTTTCATTATGTCCTCCGAATCTTGAGGACTTTGTTATCTTATACTAGCAACTACGTCCTCATATTTATATTTTGCTTCACCAAATTTTTCGCATAATCTTTTATAAACATTTGGTGGAACTAATTCCGAAACATCACCACCAAGACTTGCAACAGTTTTTACCATGGTTGAACTGGTGTATAACCAGCGGTAATCCGCCATTAAAAATGTGGTTTCAATTTCTTTATTTAAATGCCTATTCATAAGGGCAGTCTGGAACTCAAATTCAAAATCTGAAATAGCACGAAGACCACGCAAAATAGCACAAGCCCCGGAGTTATGCACATATTGCATTAAAAGACCAGAAAAAGCTTCTACAATAACACCATCTTCATTATCAAAAGCATCTTGAGCTAGTTGTAAGCGTTCTTCTAATGAAAAAAGCGGTGTCTTAGTGCTATGTTCAGCAACAGCAACTATAACTTTATCGAATAATTTTTTACCACGACGTACAATACTTGCATGACCATTTGTAAAAGGGTCAAAAGTTCCAGGGTAAATAGCTACTCGCTCGCTTGTTCCAGCGTTGCTGAGATTTCTTGTTTGCTCCATATTAAAATCCGTGTTTGCCCATATGAGCGGTTAATGTGCAGTTCTAATTTATCTTCAATTTTTGGCAGTGGAGCTCTTGCTTCAACCTCCGCCACCAAAAAACCATCATCAGCGAGATAGTCACCTTTTGCAATACTACGCACCATTGGCGCAATGGTTGGTACTTGATAAGGCGCATCTATAAATATAACATCAAAAGCAGTTTCTGCTCTTCGACGTAAAAATCTATTAACATCTAAATCCATAATATTGTATCTTTCAGGCTCAAGATTAAATCTATTTGCATTGTTCAAAATACATTTTGTGGCTTTTTTGTTCATCTCAACGAAGCAGGCATATGGAGCACCACGACTTAAGGCTTCAAAAGCTAAACTTCCACTACCAGCAAATAAATCTAAAACCTTTGCTTCATGCCACACAACACCAAGCGAACCTAGCATTGAAAAAATTGCGGCTCTAACTCTTGACATAGCAGGGCGATAACCCACACCATCAAGCTCAACTGTTTTTATGCTTCTTCCACTTAAAGCACCTGAAATAATACGCATATAATTATAATTCCGAAATAACTGACATTAATTCTTTGTTTAAATCAAGCAGTCGATCACGAATTTCGACTTGCTTGCTCCACGGTCTTTCATTAATATTAATAAGCATCTTTTTAATTTCGTCTATATTACTATCAGTTCTTTCTAATAAAGCATCGAAATTAATTGCTTTTGATTCTGATACAATAGGGTTAGGACTAAGCTTAAATTCAGCTTTTACGCTAGTCGCTATTTGCTCGCTTGTTGCCTGTGTAGCAGCAGAAGCAGTTAAGTCCATAGTATCGAGATAATCAGGAATAGCACATTTAATACCAAAGCGTTCTTTAATTAGTCCTGCTAAGGTTCCTTGTGCTTTTTCCTCGCCATGCACAAGCACAACATTTAAATTTGGCGTGTGCATTTTGCTTAACCAGTCTAGAAGTTGCTCTTGACCGGCATGGGCTGAAAAACCACCAATAGTAAAGATTTTCGCCTTAACAGCAATATCTTCACCAAACATTCTTAAACTCTTTACACCATCAACAATTGCACGCCCAGGCGTACCTTGACCTTGATAACCAACAAAAACAACAGCTGTACCAGCTTTCCACAAATTATGCCTTAAATGATGGCGAATACGCCCAGCATTACACATTCCACTTGCGGCAATAATAATACCAGAGCCACCAGTTGCATTTAAAGCTTGTGATTCTTGAGCAGTTAGCACAAAATTTAAGTTAGGTAGTTCAAGGTCGCCAGCTTCTCCACCAACTTCAGGAGTTGATAAAAATTCACGATATTTCATGAAAATTTGCGTTGCCTTAATTGCCATTGGGCTATCAACATAAATTGGAATATTAGGCAGTAAATTTTTACGATGCAAGAGTAGAAGACAATATAAAATTTCTTGAGTTCTGCCAACAGCAAAGGCTGGAATAATTACCTTTTGGTTATGCTTAACAGCAAAGGTAATAGCCTCTAAGAGCTCATCTAAACTGTCTTCTTCATTTTTATGATTACGGTCACCGTAAGTTGATTCTAAAAATAAATAATCAGCATCATGCGCTGCTTCTGCTTCATTCATTAAAAGAGTTCCAGGTCTACCTAAATCACCAGAAAATACTAAGCGTGTAGTCTTGCCATCTTCAGTAATGCTAATTTCAATAAAAGCTGCACCTAAGATATGACCAGCATCACGGTATTTAACCACAATACCAGGGTGTGGCTCAAATTTGTTTTCGTACTCAATAACACTTAAATGGTTAGGAACTTTTTTAGCATCATCAACAGTATAAAGAGGATCTTTTAACTTATGTTCACCACGGCGACTCATTTTTTTATTATGCCAAGCAGCTTCAGTTTCTTGAATGTGTCCGCTATCTTCAAGCATCATGCTAACTAAATCAGCAGTTGGAGCCGTGCAGTAAATCTTACCCTTAAATCCATCTTTTATCATTAAAGGAATAAGCCCAGAATGGTCAATATGAGCATGAGTTAAGATAATAAAATCAAGCTCAGTTGCGCTATATTCTTTATTTTCATAATTTCTTTTTTCGATTTCGCTGTTACCTTGATGCATTCCGCAATCAACAGAAAAGCGTGCACCGCAAGCTTCGATTACAAAACATGATCCAGTTACAGTTTGTGCTGCTCCTAAAAATTGAACATTCATAGCTACCCCCTTTATAAATTATTCAAGATTGATAGCAATTAAGCTAACAATTCCTTAATTTTACTGTTTTTGTGGGCTAAAATTTTATTAATTTGGAAGAGATTTGTCTTCAAGGTTTCATGCTCTTCCTTTGTAGCCTTTTCTTTTTGAAGGCTAATTTCAATATCAAAATTAAATCCGTCCTCAATCTTATTAATCAATACAAAAATTACAGAATGAATATGCTCAAATAATTTTTCTGTTTTCTCACTAAAATAATTATTAGCCATATTTTCAGCTAAGCCATTAAGCCTTTCATGTAATTTTTTCTTTTTCTCTTCCTCAAGAGCTTTCATAACATCAGAAGAGCTAGTTAAAATCTTTAAGCTATTAATTTGATTGTCAAAAATACTAATGTACGAATAGACCTCTAAAACACCAAGATAGGCAGAGGAAAAGAAAATCGCAGTATTAATATCAACATCAAAGCCGATGTATGAATCCTTAGCATCTGAGGCTGAAATTTCAATCTTAAAAGGTTTGTCGCCAGTAAAGCTATTAATATGTTTGAATAATTTTACTAATTCATTTACATTGTTAGTAAAGGGAACCATGCCAACTTCACTAGGGACAAAGCAAGCATTAATAACAGCTCTATCAGGTGAAATTTCGTCTGGCTCAACATTAATATTACTAAGGCTTTGCTTGATACTTTTTAGTTTTTCTCCAAGATCTGTCATGTCAGATAGGAGGTTTGAAAAATACTGAACGCCTTGTGCTTTTGTATATGAGTTGTCGGAAATAATATCCATAACAGTACGTTTTAACGCACTACCAATCAAACCACGATTATCAATAGTATGTAAAAACGAAAGATTCTGCTCAGGAATTATATTTAAAAAAGAATTGTCAATATCACTAAAAAGCACACGCAAACTTTGCTTAATTGCTTCTTCGTTTTCATCACCTGAATTTGAGTTTACACCTTTTAATGTTTCAACAAAATTACGCATACTTTGAATAATGCTACCATCATCGTACTCAGTAATAATTTGGTTAATAATTCTTAATTGGCGTTTAAAATTCATATTAATACCCTCATGCTAATGTTGCAACAATTAAGATAAACTTTACTTTAGATAAAATCAAACAAAATCGTGTAATAATTTCAGAAATTTTTTAACTTCGTTTTCAGCTCTAACTTGCACACGGATATAATTTTTTGGCATTCCGGTAATCGTGTTACAATTTCTAATTAAAATTTTATTTTTTGCTAGTAAGTTACAGAGTTTAGTATTATCATATTCTTGCTTGAGTTTAGCACAAATAAAACTTGTGCCATTAAAAATGAACTTTTCTTCAATAATATTAGAGGCTAATAATTGACTATGCATTATACTAGCTCTTTTTCTAAGATTATGCAAGTTTTCACGATAGAGTTCAATATTTTCAATAAAAACTTGACCAAGCTTTTGCGCTAAGCTTGAAACGCTCCAAGTTGCTTGCTTTGACTTGAAATTGTCTATTAATTTGGGACTAGAAATGATGTAGCCAAGGCGAATACCAGGACAGCAGAAAAACTTTGTTAGGCTGTGCAAGGCTATGATATTTTTATCTTTTATTTCTTTTTTAAGATTATTATATTTTGTACGCTCATAATCAGCAGTATTGTATATAAATTCCCTATAGCTATAGTCGATTAAAATATTTTTTGCCCTTATACTGTTTAATAAAGAGTAATCATAACAGGCTGTTGTTGGGTTATTTGGCATACAAACTATAGCTAAGTCACACTCTATTTTACTAATTTTTTCTAAATCTTCACTTGTAGGATAAAAATTATTTTCTTCACCTAGATTATAAATTATATGCTCAAATTGAAAACTTTTGCAGATTTTTTCATATTCGCTGAAGATTGGCGCAATTAAAAGGATTTTGTTTGCCTTTAGAGCAAATAAACTTAAATAAATTAATTCATTTGCTCCATTTCCTACTAATATCTCATTGACATTTGTTGCTTCATAGGTTGAAATAGATTTACGTAAATCTGCATATAAAGGGTCTGGATAATGCATAAAATCATCTTGAACCTTTGAAATAAGATTTTTTGTGAGCTCAAGGCATGCAGCAAAGGAATTTGTGCTTAAGTCTAAAATATTTTCAGGCGAAGTATTTAATTCTTTGGCAAGAGCCCATAAATTTCCGCCGTGAATATCTTGTAAGTTAGTTTCTTGCGGTAGAATATTTTGATGGCTATCTTGCATGTCTGCTCCTAAATTATAAAAAAATATAAGGTAAAATTATGTTAATACTTGGTTTAACCGTTGCAGCTGTTGTTTTAACTTCGTTTCTTTGCTCAATGATAGAAGCTGCAATTTACGCTGTACCATGGACAACTATTGAAAAATTGCGTAAATCTTCTAGCCGTTCAGGTCAAGTGCTTTTTGATTTGCGCTCAAATATTGATAAGCCAATTACAGCCGTTTTAACTTTGAATACTGTTGCAAATACAGCAGGCTCTGCCTTTGCTGGGGCATTAGCTGCAAATGTCTTAGGCTCTAATTTAACAGGTGTTTTTGCTGCCATTTTAACTCTTATTATTTTATTGCTTGGTGAGATTATACCAAAAACTCTTGGTGTTGTATATGCTGAAAAAATTGCAGTATTTTTTGCCATTCCGCTTAAGATGATGGTGAGTGCATTTACGCCAATAATTTATGCAAGTGGCTTTATTATTAGGCTTATAACTCCGCAAAATCAATCAGGACCTCAAGCAACAGAAGAAGACATTAAAGCAATTACAAATATTTCGCATAACTCTGGGAAAATTAAGGATTACGAGGCAGTTGCAATTGCAAATGTACTCGCTTTAGACCAAAAGCAAGTTAGCGATGTTTTAACACCAAGAACAGTTGTCTATTCTCTTTCAAAAGACGCAACAGTGAGTGAAGCTTATGAAAAGGGTAAGGGTTGGAAATTTAGCCGTGTGCCGGTATATGGTGATAATAATGAAGACATTGTTGGCATAGTCTATAGCCGTGATATTGTTCAAAAAATAATTAATAATGAACCGGAAGTAAAAATTTCAGAATTAATGCACAAGGCTAAGTTTATTTTAGAAGGTCAAGGCTTGGACAAGGCTTTGATGGAGTTTTTAAAATCTAGACAACATCTCTTTGTTGTGTTAGATGAATATGGCGGCTTAGCAGGAGTTATATCTCTAGAAGATATTTTAGAGGAAATGCTTGGCCAAGAAATTGTAGATGAAAAAGATACAGTTACTGACATGCGTGAACATGCACGCAAAAATAAAGAGGAAAAGATAAATAATGAAGAAAAATAGATATATATACATTTTCGCTTTTCTGCTATTTTTTGGTGGAATTTCGTACCTAACTTATTCTGGCTTGTCAGAGGGTAGTGTATATTTCTTAAATGTTAGTGAAGCGTTAGCCGCACCTAATGACGAGGTCAAATCAGCAAGACTGTTTGGAACAGTTGCGCCAGATGGGCTTGTTCATGCAGATAGCGGTCTTGGGGTTCAGTTTTTATTAGCTGATGAAAAGGACGCTTCGCAAACTTTACGAGTTGATTATCAGGGCGTTGTACCTGATACCTTTCAAGCTGGTGCAGAGGTAATTGTTGAGGGAACACTAGAAAATAAGAGTGTTTTTAAAGCTAATAGCCTTATGACGAAGTGTCCATCAAAGTACGAAAAAGAAAACAGAGAATCTTAAAAAACACATGAGTAAATAATGGCAACAATCGCTTACATAATATTAATGTTAGCGTTTTTGTGTTCTATTATGGCTATTTGTTCTATAGTCATGCGCTTATGGCAACAAGAATACGAAAATGTTAAAATTTGTGAATATGCAAATATCGTTCAGACAGGGGCCTTAACTTGTGCATCAATAATATTACTTATTGCACTTGTTAATTATGATTTTTCAATAGTTTATGTTGCATCATATACTGATAGCTTATTACCGCTTTTTTACCGCTTAACAGCTTTTTGGGCTGGTCAGCCTGGCTCGCTTTTATTTTGGACTTGGTCAATGGTCATTGCTGGCTTTATTTTCCAATTCTTAAAAGCTTACAAGAACTTACCAACTCGCTCACAGCTTTGGTACTGGTTGTTTTATTTTTCAGTGATTGCGTTTTTTATTTTGCTAATGCTTAATTGGAGCAATCCATTTATGACTTATAAAAACCCAGTTGCCGACGGTAATGGCTTAAATCCGCTCTTACAAAATCCAGGCATGATTTTTCACCCTCCATTACTATTCTGGGGCTATGGTGGATTTTTAATTCCTAGCTGTTTGGCTTTAGCACAAGCAATGTCAAATGAGCATGAGTATGATTTTGCAATAGTCACAAGACCCTTTATCATGCTTGCTTGGTTGTTTTTAACAGCAGGTATTGTGCTTGGTGCTTGGTGGTCATATATGGAGCTTGGCTGGGGCGGTTACTGGGCATGGGATCCTGTTGAAAATGCTTCACTTATTCCATGGCTCGTTTCGACTGCTGCCTTGCATACTTGCGTAATTCAGCATTTTCGTAATAAATTATATAGAACAAATATATTTTTAATGGCACTCACGACAGTTTCTGCTATTTTTGCGACTTACCTTGTGAGAAGTGGAGTTGTTCAATCATTACACGCCTTTGGTGATGGTGGAGTTGGTACTCCATTATTAGCTTTTGTCTTGATTACAACGGCGCTTAGCATTGTTTGCTCTATGAATTGTAAAAATGAAAAAGCAACAAGCTTAGATGGTATTGAAACTAAAGAGGGCTTTTTAGTCTTAACAGCATGGCTATTTATCGCCCTTAGTGTGATTATTTTAATTGCAACTTTATATCCTGTTATATATGGATTTTTTGCTGGATTTGGCGGTGGTTCTGCTCAAGTTCAAGGTTTAACAGCAGCCTTTTATAATAGGGTTTGCTTGCCGTTATTTGCACTAATTGTTGCTGTTCTTGCGCTTTGCCCTTGGCTTGGCTTTAGTGGTAAAATACGTGATATGCATAAATTTCTAGCAGTTATTGCAGTTTTTATAGGCTCTTGTGCAATCTTATGGTTTATGGGCTACCGTATTCCTGTCGCTGTTCTTGGTATGGGTGCCGGAGTTGCTGCATGTTTAAGTGCAGGACTTGTACTTTTTGATAAGACATCATGGTCAAATCGTCCAAAATTAGCGGCTTATGGTGTGCATTTAGGTGTGGCACTTATTGCTCTTGGCATTTCCTTTTCTGGTCCGTATAAGCTTGAAAAAGAAACCATTCTTGCACCTGGTCAAAGCGTGCAAGTTGGAGCTTTTCACGTTACTTTAAATAAACTAAGTCAAGGTAATGAAAAAAACTATGAATACTTAATGGCTGAACTAGCTGTTAAATCAGGTGATAAAGTAGTAATGAGCTATCCGCAGCGTAGAATTTATGCAAAATGGGATAATCGTGCTTTTGCTGAATCCGATGTTATTCCATCGCTTGCTAATGAATTTTATGCAACGCTCTTAGCAATGGACGAAAAGGGCAGAGCAACACTGCGTGTTAGTTCAAATCCGCTTGTAAATTGGATGTGGATTGGTGGTGTGCTAATGTGTTTATTCCCTTTAATCGCTTTAAAGCGTCGCACGGGCTAAGGATATGTTACTGACACTAGAAAATGTCAGTAAGAAATATGGGACTCGCACGATTTTAAAAAGTGTGAGTCTTAATATTTATAGCGGTGGTATAAGCTTGATTTTAGGCAAAAATGGTGCTGGTAAGTCTAGCTTATTAAAGCTTATGGCAGGCTTAACAAAGCCAAGTAGTGGAAAAATAGAGCAGCATTGTCGTATTTCATATCTTGGGCATGAGACTTGTGTTTATGGTGATTTAACAGCTTATGATAATTTAGTTTTTTGGCAAAAACTGTATGGTTTAAATTACGATAAAAAACACATTCTAAGCATGCTTGAACGAGTTGGTTTAAAGAAAATGGCTTATGAGCCAGCCAAAATATTTTCTCGTGGAATGTCACAACGTCTTAATTTAGCAAGAGTTTTATTGCAAGAAGCTGATTTGTTATTACTTGATGAGCCTCGCAGTGGGCTTGATGCAAATTCTGCGCTTGTTCTGGATAGTGAGATTGAAAGCGCAAAAAAGCGTGGTGTTTCAGTAGTTATGGTGACACATAATATTGAATATGATATGAAATTAGCCGATAGAATGATATTAATTGAAAAGCAAAAGCTTGCTTTTGATGGCAGTAAAGAAGACTATGAGGCAAGCATATGTTGAGGGCTAGCCTAATAATTGCAGTAAAGGATCTGCGCCTACTTTTGATGGGTGGCGGTGGACTTGTGCAAAGCTTATTTTTAGGCTTGATTTTAATTTTTATGTTTAGCCTTTCTCGCACACCAGATCAAGTGATTTCCTTGCAAAGTGCTTCAACTATTTTTTGGCTGTCTTCTGCTTTTTGTTTAGTTTTAGCTGGTAATATGTGCTATAATATAGAAGAAAATAACAAGGCTAAGTTTGCTTTATTATTAATAAATTCACCACGTCAAAGCATTTTTTTAGCAAAATTTATAGCAATTTTAATTGTTTTATTTTTAGCGCAACTTGTTTTTTTACCTGCTGTTGCTATTTTTTTGAACCAAACTTTTGACTTAAACCATTCCATAATTGCTATAATCATGGTTGACTTAGGTCTTGCTATCTTAGGAGCGCTACTTGGGGCTTTAGCTTGTGGTAGTAACAATAAAGATACTTTATTATCCTTAATTTTGTTTCCACTTTTGATTCCATTATTACTTGCAGGAATTAAATTGTTAACAGCTTGGGATATTTCATGGTTTAATTTGTGTGTAGGCTTTGACCTTATTTTTATGGCATTAGCCTTGCTTTTATATCCATTTATTTATGATGAGGATTAAATGAAATTACATAAATTATTAGCAATTATCGGCTGTATTAGCATGATGATTTGTCAATATTTAATCTATATTTACAGCCCTATAGAGAAATTTATGGGCGTAACTCAAAAGATTTTTTATATCCACTTACCACTCGCTTGGTGGGGATTATTTAGCTTTTTTATAGTCTTTGTGGCGAGCATCTTATTTTTAATTAAAAAAGATTATCGCTATGATAAATTATCGCATAGTGCGGCAGAATTTGGCTTAGTGCTAGCTACTTTAGCCCTTGTTACAGGTTCAATTTGGGGTAAGCATTCATGGGGAGTTTGGTGGACATGGGATCCACGCTTAACAACAACCTTAATCCTTTGCTTTTTATATTTTGCATACTTATTATTTAGAGCGCAAGATATGAACATTGAACGCAAGGCTAAAATTAGTGCTGCTATTGGTATCTTGGCTTTTGTAGATGTGCCATTAGTTTTCTTATCGGCTAGAATGTGGCGCTCTATCCACCCAGCAGTTTTTGCAAATAAGGGCGGTGGTTTAGAGCCAGAAATGAAATTTACAGTTATTGCATGTGTGCTTTCGTTTGGATTTATATTTGCATCTATATTAATGCTTAGATATAAACAATTAAAGCAAGAAGCACAATTGGAGAATATAAATGAATACTAACTACTTAATGTTTGCAAATATCGTGTTTTGGTTAGGTCTTGGTCTATACTTATTGTTTATTGGCAAAAAGCAAAAAAATATTTCTAACAAGCTAGATTTAATGGATAATAACGATGAATAAAAAAAATAATAAAATAATATTAGCTTTTGTAGGGCTTTGCGCTGTTTTGATGTTAGCTAGTGCGCTTGCTCATAGGTTTACAAATCCGAGCTTGGTAAAGGATAATCCAGTTCAACAGCAGTCACAAGTGCCATCGCAAATGGCTGGTGGTCAGCCAAATGAGCTTGCAATGTTAATGCAAAAGATTCAAACAAATCCACAAGATAAAGATGCTCTTTTAGCCTTGGCAGAGCAGTTTTTGCAAATGCAAGATCCAACTGCGGCAGCTAACTTTGCCAGTCAATTAATAAACCTTGAGCCAAATCATTTTGAAGGCTTGTATATTCTTGGCATTAGCTTGCATCAACAGGGGAAATACGATGAGGCAAGAAATACACTTGAACAAGCTTTATCAATTAAAGAAGATGTTACGCTTTTATTCAGCCTTGGTGTGCTTTATAGTCATTTTTTAAATGACAAAGTTAAGGCTAAAACTTATTTTGAGCGTGCACTTAAAGCTAATAATTTACCTGATGATTTAAAAACAGCTATTGAAGAAGAGCTTGGCAAGATTTAAATTATCTGTTGTTTATTGACAAATTTATAAATAATGAATTATTGTTTTTAAAATTTTAAAAGTTGAGGGTTTATAATGGGTTTTTTTTCATCGCTTAAAAAAATGTGGTCAAAGGACAAGTCAGATGATGTTTCACATGATAAGTCAGAATTAAAACTTGAAGAGAGTTCAGCTGTTGTATCTGAAAAAAATGAAGAAGTAGCGAGTGCTACAAATTCTGATAGCCTTGTTGATGGCAATACAAAAATTGATGATGAAGAACTAGGGCAAACTCTTGGTGTTCTTTTACGTCAGGCAGAGCCCAAACTTTCGAACTGGTTAGAAATTACCTTAGATGGTGTTGAAACTGTTGGTGATAAATTATGGCGACGTTTGTATTTTCTGTTAACTTCGTTAAGTGCACCTGAAGATGAGGCTAATAAGTTTGTATCTGATTTTAAAGCTTGGTCAGAACGTATGGAATATCACTATGTTATTGACTTTAAATCAGAGCTTCAATATCGCTTAGCTCTTGCGCTCGAACTCGAAGATGAAGATGATGAACAAGACAGAATTTTTAAGGCGCTTAATACTGGTTTAGCACAAACACGTGAAAAATTAGGGCTTGGCTTACAGGCTATTTTTGCAAGCCACACTGACTTAAATGCACAGTTTTGGGACGAACTAGAGGAATTATTTATTCGTTCTGATATTGGTGTTGAAAGTGCAATGGAGTTAATTTCAAGACTTAGAAAAGAAGCTGGTATTAGTGGGGCTACAACACCAGAAGAATTTATGCCAATTTTTGAAGCTGAACTTGTTGAAATATTTAAAACTCATCCTAAAATTGCAGTGACAAACCCACCTGAAATTGTTTTGATGATTGGTGTAAATGGAGTTGGTAAAACTACCACAATTGCAAAACTTGCTTATCGGGCGCATATGCAAGGCAAAAAGACTTTGTTAGTTGCAGCTGATACTTTTAGAGCGGCAGCAGTTTCACAATTAGGAGTATGGGCAGAGCGCACAAATTCAGATTTTTTTGCAAAAAAAGAAGGCACAGAGCCTGCGGCAGTTGTCTTTGAGGCTATGGATAAAGCCTTAGAATCTGATTATGATTTAATCATTGTTGATACAGCAGGAAGACTTCATACTAAGACAAATTTAATGGACGAGCTTAAAAAAGTTCGTGGTATAATTAGCCGTAAATACGGAACAGATGCACCACACAGAACTATTTTAATAGTAGATGCTACAACAGGTCAAAACGCAATTTCACAAGCAAAAATGTTTAAAGAACAATGTGATGTTGATGAAATAATCTTAACAAAGCTTGATGGAACTGCCAAAGGTGGTATTGCTATAGCAATTTCAATGCAGCTTAATATCCCAATAACCTTTATTGGTCTTGGTGAAAAGATGGAAGACTTACGACCATTTAACGGTAAAGATTTTGCCAAAGCAATTTTGCAATACTAAGTTGAGGTTTTTAGAGGCGCTTTTAGCGCCTTTTTTTATTTTGTGTTATTATATTTAGTCGATGATGAAAAACATGTTAA
>CAYJPK010000060.1:0-13445 GCA_964372035.1 uncultured Desulfovibrionaceae bacterium
TTTTGTACTTTAGAACAATCTTGCACATCTAAACTACTGGATTTTATGATTTATCCAATAATTAAGAGTTTTATATAACAATTCAGAATCAATAGGTTTTGTTAGATGGTCATTCATACCGTGGGAAATACTAATTTCCTTATCACCTTTCATAGCGTGGGCACTCATTGCAATGATTGGTAGTGTTGAATATTTCTCTTGCGCACGGATTTTTTCAGTAGCCGTGAAGCCGTCCATAATTGGCATTTGAATATCCATAAGCACAGCATCATAAGTATTTTTCTCAAGTAAATCTAGCGCCTCTTGACCATTATTTGCGATATCAAGTGTAAATCCTGCTGTTAAAAGCAATTCTTGGGCAACAAGTTGATTTATTTCATTATCTTCAGCAAGAAGTAAATGACCTCCATTTACCTTAAGTCCCGTATCATCATTGATTGAATCTTCATTTAAAACTAGCTCTGCTGGCGCAATGGAAAATTTAGCGGTGCAGTAAAAAGTTGAACCACTACCTAGCTCGCTCTCAACCCAAATCTGACCTTGCATCATATTTATAATATTTTTAGAAATCGCAAGGCCAAGCCCCGTACCGCCATATTTACGTGTAACTGTATTGTCTGCCTGTGAAAATGCAGAAAATAAGCGTGAGATTTGCTCTTGTGATAAACCTATTCCAGTATCACTAATAGCAAACTTACATTCCATTTCGCTTTTATCATTAAAAGAACTTTCAATTATAAGCGAAATTGTTCCAGAATTTGTAAATTTAATAGCGTTACTTACAAGATTAAATAAAACTTGTTTAAGTCGTAGAGCATCACCTAGCAATACTGTTTGTGGGTGTAAACCGGCATCAACTTTAAGCTCAAGACCTTTTTCAATACTTTTTTGAGTATATAGGTCAACAACATCTTTAGCAATCTGTTGTAAACTAAAAGGCTCTTCTTCCATCTCTAATTTACCAGCTTCAATTTTTGAAAAATCTAAAATATCATTAATAATGCGCATGAGATTGTTTGCTGAAAATACAGATTTTGCAAGATAGTCTTTTTGAAACTCAGACATTTCAGTTTGCCCTAAAAGTTGTAACAAGCCTAAAATACCATTCATTGGAGTTCTGATTTCATGACTCATATTGGCTAAGAATTCACTCTTTGCTTTTGCACTTTGCTCAGCTAATTCTTTTGCATGTCTTAACTTATGTTCATTATCAGCAATTTCTTTTAGCATTGCGTTATGCTCTCGTAAATCCTTAAAATAAACAATAATACCCTGTCTACCACGGTAATGCGTACGAACTAAATAAAGCTCTAGAGGTATTTCTTCTTTTGTGTGAATGTGTAGGCAAAGAGTCTCTGATTTTACAATACCCAACTCATATGCATCTTTCATTTGCTTAGTAACATAATCTTTTGAAGTCATTCCGTTTGGCTGGTATTCAGGGTGAATTTTGTGGAAATTTTTAATACAGTCTTCACGTGATTCATAGCCAAAAAGTTTCACAGATTCATTGTTAACATAAACTAGCTCGCCATTATCATCCCAAAAATGTACGCCAAGTGGTAAGGCATCTAATATCAAATTATTACGAAGTTCAGAGGCTTTTAAAAGTTCTTGCGTTGCCTTAAGCTCACGTAAATCCTTAATATATGATATTACAATAGTTTCATCATTTAATTTTGATTTAACAAGAATAACTTCTGCTGGAATAGGCTCACCGTCAGTTGTATTATGTAGCCACTCAAAGCGAAAATATCCTTTTTCAAGCACTTCCTTATGATTTTGAATTACAGCTTCTTGAGAATTTCTACCATCTGGCTGATACACTGGTGAAACAAGATGGAACTTTTCAAAATATTCTTCTTTTGTTGCAAACTTAAAGGTATTTAAAGTTTCTTGGTTACAATCAACCATATCCCCTGCTTCATTCCAAAAAGTAATCGATAATGGCAAATTATCTGAAATAATAGCATTAAGCTCTTCTTCAACTTTTTCTGTTTCAAGCTTAACCGTTTGAGTAATATCTAAAATAAGTGAAAGACGAACCTTTTCTTTATCGTCCCAAGAAATACAGGAATCAATAAACTGTATGTGCTTTTCTCTGACTTCATCATAACGGCTCCAAATATATGGAGTTGATAGATTTTTAATGATTTCATTAGTGCAATTATCGCAAGCTACTTTATCGTTACGAAATACCTCGTAACAAAGCTTAGAAGTCACATCTTCACAATCAAAGAAATCATGGACCGCCTTATTGCAATACAAAACTTCATAACTATCTAAATCAGCAATATATATTGGCATTGGAAAGGTATCCAGCATATTTTGAACTTGCTCTTGCTTTCTACTAATTGATTTTTGCAAATTGCGTTGACGTCTACTGTAGAAAAACAACACTAGCATTAAAACTAAAAGTAAAAGTATAATTCCAACTAATAAATCCACTGTAAAATATGACAAATACTGAAATACTTTTGAAGCATAACTTGGAGCAATAGTGTGCTCTAGTAAAATTGAACTAAACCTTTCTTGAGGAAAAGCCTTTATTGCTCTATTAAAAATAGAAACAAGCCTTTTATCTACATTTTCATTGAAAATAAATGAAAAATTATCGTATAACGGCAATATATTAGCAATATGCAAATCATAAAACCCACCCTCTGAAATTGCAAGACGGGCGGCATAAACATTCTCAAAAGTATAATCAGCTTTACCTTTTGATACAGCTTTGTAAGCATCTAAAATATCATCAAATTCTAAAATTTTATTGTCTGGAAAAGTCTTTTTTACGAAACTCATAACAACAGGGTGAAGTCGTGAAACTGCAAAAACACTTTCAGGGTTAATATCATAGCCCTTGCCAATCATTGCCATTGGAGTTGATAAAAAAGTGTCTGAAATAATGGCATTCAAATCTTTAGCTTTTGCAGGATTTGTATCATAACTTAAATGCATGTCATTAGTACCTTGGCTTAAAGCTTCCAAGGCCTCAGAATAAGTTAAACCATGCACAAATTCAAATTTCAAACCACTTAACTCTGCAATCATTTTTAAAATTTCGTAATTTATACCCTCAACAGCATTCGTTTTTTCATTATATTTTTCAAAAGGTGGCCAATAAGCATCGTAAGAAATCCTTATCGGTGGAGAATTTTGCGCAAATTCTTGCTCTTCATGGCTAATATGAAATAAGCTTGCTGCAGACGAATATTTATTTTGAAAAATTAACACAAGAAAAAGACACAAGAAAAGTATAAATAAACTTGAATAAAATTTATTAAAAACATTTTGTCTATACAGCATAAAACTCTCCTCGCTAAGTGAGTTTTGAGTTAGTTACACAGCTAATAAGCAGCTAGAATAATAAAGGCTAATTAAGAATATTTTTTAATAAGCTATCAGCACTTATAAAAAAAAGCAAGTACATACATATAGAAAAGCTAAATTTATAGCTTTTATCATTATAATGTACCAAAAGGCACATTGACATACAAGGAGATATTTTTCATATTCTATAGTAAGTAATATTAACAATAAAAATGGAGTCGATTATGCGTAAAACATTTAATATTCTAATTATTTTAGTTGTATTTTTGTGTGTAAATGCTTATGCAATAGATTCAAATGCAACAACATGGTTTGTATCTAGTGAAGTTGGAAAGAATAATCATGATGGCAAATCAGCTGAAAAAGCATTTAAAAATATTCAAAAAGCTCTCAATGTTGCAAAAAATGGTGATACTATTAAAGTTGCAGCTGGCAATTATTTTGGTCTTATGAATACTGGTAATATTATAATGAAAAAAGCAGTAACGCTTGAGGGCGGGTATTCTAAAGATTTTAGCGAACGTGATTTTTTAAAATATCTAACAAAAGTGCAACCTACAAATAAATCTAACAAATCAGGCTTAAATCACCCTCTTTTAAGACTTGACCTTAAAAAAGGAAAAGTGGTGATTGATGGTATTTTATTTGATAAGGGAGAATCCAACAATTACCACACTCAAAAAGGTGTTATAGATGGGCTTGGAGGCTTACTTTTGCACCCACCATCAAAAGCTACAAGCACTAGTATTCCAAATGCTAAGATGCCGCTTATAGCTGGTCCAAGCTCAGGTGGATTTGAAGGAGATTTACTAATTAAAAACTGCTTATTTTTAAACGGTAATAATGCTGGTATTCGTTTCCAAGCTGATGGTAAAGTAAAGATTGAAAATTGTGTTTTTGTTGCTAATGTTATGAGCGCAGTTGAGCTTAATGGTGGCAAAGCTGGCTCACGTGGTTTATTAGAATTTGTTAACAATACAGTATTGTTTTCATGGACACGAACAGCTGAAATGTCAGATATGGGCTATGGAATAAGGGCTAGGCGTGGCATGGATTATGATATTCATAATAACTTAATTGGCTTTAGTGCCTGGAGTGGGATTGATTCAACCCATGATGACAAAAATCGCAAGTTAAAAATTGATAACAACATGTTTTTATTTAACAAGCAAGGTGATTTATTGATTACATATGAAGGAACACTTTTCCCTGTAACAGTTGATACTTTTGGAGATGTTGAGCTTGAAAGTGCACAAGATAATATTGCGCCAAATGATATGCAAATAATTGCTGATACCATAAATAAAGATTATGCTTCAAATTTCTTAAGTGCATCTTACAAGGAAGAAATTAGCCATGATCCAAACTCACCTGCAAATCAAATGCGCCAAATGCTCGGGTTAAATCAACAAGGTACAATAAAATCAAGTGTTAGTATGTATGCAAATAAATACCCTTTTGATGATGCTTTAAAACTTTTTGGGGCTGTAGCAAATTATGGTGCTCAAAAAACTAAGCAGTAATTATCAGTTAAAACTTTATAACATTTATATTATAAGCAGTTAATAAAAAATACACTAAGGTAGTGTAATAAAATTAATTAATTGCTAAAAATTTTGAATAAAAATGCAAGAAAAACATAATGTGCTTTTCTTGCATTTTTGCAAACTGAACGATAATTTTTTATTAACGATTTATAAATACTATCCACATAACTATAAAGTCTAAGCTGTAGCTGTTTTTAATTACAAGCTTTTAGCTTGTCTATATTTTTAAAAAATGCTTTACAATAAGTTGAAATTGTTGTTTAATAAAAGAACAATAAATTGAATTACAAATTAAAATTTGTAATTAAGAAAGAAATTTAAACTTAATGAATTATACACTAGACGACAGCTGTTTACAATCAATTCTAGACGTCTCACAAGATGCCTATATTATTGTCGAGCTTAAAACTCTAAAGCTTTTAGGCTTCAATCCTGCTTTTGAAAAGTTAGGTCTTTTTGATATGCATAAAGACTCAAACTTTCTTTGCTCAACTAAATATCTTGAAAAACTTGCAAGCTTAAAAGATGTTATTAATATTCAATTAGCCTTAATTAAAAATGGTGAAAAGCCATGTGATTTAAAATATTTACCTATTGAAATTTCAAGTTCTTATAAGTATAATCTTTCAGCAAAATTAGTATCACTTCTTGAAAAGAATGAAGTTTGCTTAATACAAATTCGTTCAAAAAATAAATTTGAATTATCTGATGAACAAATACTAACGCTTGAAAAACGTGATATTTTGCTTCGAGCAACGAGTGAAGTAGCGCAGAAATTACTTGATGGAAGTGAAAACTTTGAGCTTACTATCAATTCTGTTTTAGGTATCTTAGGTGTTGCAACTAATGTTGACCGTGTATATGTTTGGCGCATTCATGGTGCGCCTGACCCAAAAATTGATGACAGACTTTACACTTCTCAGCTTTATGAGTGGTCAGAAGGAGCAGAACCTCAACAAGGCAATGAACTTGTTACAAATTTACTTGTTGAAGAGGGAATTCCAACTTGGATAGATACATTTTTATCTGGTAAATGCGTAAATTCTTTAGTTAAAAACATGCATGAAAGTGAGCGAGAAGTACTTGAAGCTCAAAGCATTATATCTATTCTAACTGCTCCAATTATGTTTCATGGTCATTTGTGGGGATTTGTTGGCTTTGATAACTGCCATTGCGAATATACTTGGAGTACTGAAGAAGAAGATATATTACGCACCGCAGGAACGCTTATTAGCACTGCTATTTATGCTAGACATACAAATGAAGCCCTATATGAAGCACAAGAACGCTTTAAAGGTGTTGAAGAAGCAACTGGAGATATCATTTGGTCTGTCAATGAACAACATGAAATTAGTTATATTTCACAGCGCATTGAAGACGTTTTGCAATATAGCCCGAGTGAAGTAATAGGTAAAGAATTAACAGCATTACTTGTTTGCCCTACAAGCTTTGAATTCACTGCGACACCGCAAAATCCAATTATGCGAGATTTTGAACTTCAAGTAAAATGTAAAGATGGAAGCATTAAATGGTGTCAATCATCTTGCAAATATGTTTTTGATGAAAATGGCAAAATGACTCATGGATTTGGCTCAAGTGCTGATGTAACTGAAGTTCATGATGCAAGATATGCCCTGCAAATAGCCAATAAAGAACTTGAAGAATCTATTAATATCGCTGATGATTTAGTTGATGCTGCAAATAAAGCTAGTGAAGCTAAAGCAAGCTTTTTAGCTAATATGAGCCATGAAATTCGTACACCGCTTAACGCTATTGTTGGCATAACACATCTCTTAAAGCATACAAGTTTAAGCCAAAAACAGCTTGAATATATAACTAAAATCAATGAGTCTAGTGCTTCACTTTTAAATATTGTTAATGATGTATTGGATTTTTCTAAAACTCAAGAAGGTCAAATGACCATCGAGAACAAATCATTTAGCATTAAATCTGTTTTTGAAGAGCTTGAAATAACTATTTCAAAATGGCTCGAAGAAAAAGAACTTGAGTTTGATATAAGCATCTCTAACGAACTAGAAGAAATCTATCTTGGTGACTTTGTTCGCTTAAATCAAATACTTACAAGTTTAACTACAAATGCAATAAAATTTACTAATTCAGGTAAAATTTCTATCCATGTCGGCATAGAAAGTGAAAACAACGAATCAACCCTACTTCATTTTTCTGTGAAAGATACTGGCATTGGCATTTCTGAAGAAAAAATGAGTACCTTATTCCAAGATTTTACACAAGCTGATATTTCAAGTACAAGGCGTTATGGCGGGCTTGGGCTTGGGCTTGCGCTTTGTCGTAATTTGACTGTTCTTATGGGTGGTGATATTTGGTGTGAAAGTCAGCTTGGTATAGGATCAACATTTCATTTTACATGCCGACTTGAAAAAAACATTGTTAAAGAAAAAATTGAAAAACGCAAATTAAAAGAAATAGTTATCATTGCTGCACTTGAAGATGAACATACTTTTGATAACTTAAAGCTTATGCTTAATAAGTTTGGTTATACAAATATCAGCTTTGCCCATGATATTATGACAATTAATGAAAAATTATTTCTTAACAACACTGATATTATTATTTTACATCATAAATTTGGGGAAATTGAGATTATTGAGAAGATTTTTATGAGCGACAACTCATATTTCAATAATATTCCAATTATTTACTATGAACCTGAAGCAAATATTGATGATACGAGCAATAGTTTGCCAAACAGTTTTATAGCTATTAATTCTTTAAATGCTTCTATCTTGCATGATACCTTTGTCAATGTTTTGGGAGATGGTTTTGAATTTGATAGCGATGCGTATATTCAAGCTGCTGAAGATATTTTGAAAAGCGAACATAAAGATAAAAAAATTCTTCTTGTTGAAGATAATGAAATAAATCAAATGATTGCACAAAGTATTCTTGAAGAAGCTGGACTTAGTGTAACTGTTGCAAATGACGGCATTGAAGCTTGTGATTTAATCTATAATGATTCTTATGACTTAGTGCTTATGGATATTCAAATGCCAAAAATGGACGGTCTTAGCGCAGCTCAAAAGATTCGTCAGGAAGAAAAATTTAAGAATATTCCTATCATAGCTCTAACTGCTCATGCAACGGAGCAAGATAGAGAAAAAAGCCTTAACGCAGGTATGAATGACCATACGACTAAGCCGATCAACGCTCAAGAATTATTTAAAATGTTGCTCTACTGGTTATCAAAAAACGGGGGTTAAGCTCTTTTGTATAATCAGTTTGATTTGCTATGCTAAAACATACTAACATATTGTAATAAAATAATTTAATTGTTAAAATACACTACTTAGAAATGCAAGAATTAAAAAAACATAGTTTACTTTTCTTGCATTTTTTCTATTATTTATTCTTGACTTTTATCAAGCTTTATACTACAAAATAATAAACATTACCTGCAATCATTGCATTTATCTACATTAAAAGTAATAAGTACATTTTAAAGTTTTCTTTATTATTTTAAGTTTCAAATTTTCAGATTAAATATATTTACATTATAAGTATTACCTTTTAGATTTATTTATAAAATTCATCATTTTTTGAAATTGAGTTCAAATGCCTTAAAATTGAAATTTCTGTGATTTTTTTTATATAATTAAGGAGGTATCATGAAGTCATCGTTTATAATTTTATTTATTGGCATATTCATTGGCGTATGCGGCTTTGCTGGTTCAATGTATGCAATTGAGCGTACAAATGAGCGAGCCTTTTGTGCATCATGCCATATTATGTTACCAGCATCAGTTTCAAACAAGTTATCAACACATGCTGATTTAGCGTGTAATGATTGTCATTTACCTCATGATACCACCGTAAATTATTTAGTTACAAAGGCTAAGCTTGGGCTTACTGATATGTATATCAATGCCACTGGTAATTATGATGTTCCTGTTATGGCAACTGATAGCATGAAAGTAATAATTAATGATAATTGTATACGATGTCATAGAATGACAAATATGAATATTGCAGTTCTAGAGGCAAAAGACAGTTGTGTATCATGCCATCGCAATGTAACACACCAAAGAATGAAACCTATTGACACAAGGATAGTAAGTTATGAATAAAATTCCTTATTTACTCGCATGTAGCTTTGTTTTCATGGCATTATTACTAGTTGGTTGCGATGACTCTAAAGTCACAACAGAACTCAAAACACCAGTCTATAGCACTGGGCTTGGTGAAAAAGAATATAAGCTTACACCATTTTTAGAGGAATTTCCAGAACATGCCGCTTCCTATAAGCGTAATGATGAAACTGAAATAATGACTGACTATAAAGGCTCAATCAATTACAGGAAAAATGATAACGTTAATCCTTTACGAAAAGGCTTTAAGCATGCTCAACCATATATAAAAAATTTATGGCTCGGCTATCCTTTTATGTATGAATATAATGAAGCACGTGGTCATACTTTAGCTATTCATGATTTTGTAGAGATTGACCGCATCAATAGATATGCTGAAAAAGGTGGATTGCCTGCTACATGCTGGAATTGTAAGACTCCTCAAATGGTACCACTTTTAGAAAAATATGGTGACAAGTTCTGGTCGATGGACGTTAATGATTTTCGTACAACTATAGATCCTGTTGAAGATACAATTGGTTGTGCTAACTGCCATAATTCTGAAACTATGGAGCTTCAACTTTACAGTGAACCACTTAAAGTATGGCTAGAAGAAAGTGGACAAGATATCGAAAAAATTTCACGTAATGATATGCGTAGCTTAGTATGTGCGCAATGTCACGTTGAATACTATTTCACTGACCCTGGTCAAGGCGCATCTAAAAAACCTGTATTCCCATGGGCTAATGGTTTTGACCCTAAGGACATGTATGAGTATTACAAATCTCATGGTGACGGTAAAATGGCTGGCTTTGAAGGGCAATTTACTGATTGGGTACACCCAGCTTCTGGAACACCAATGATTAAAATGCAGCACCCAGAGTATGAAACATGGATAAATGGAACTCACGGGGCAGCTGGTGTATCATGTGCTGATTGTCATATGCCATATGTTTTAGCAGAAGATAAACAAAAAATGTCCTCACATTGGTGGACTAGCCCACTTAAAGATGCTGAAATGCGTGCATGTCGTCAATGTCACTCTGATAAAAGCCCTGAATATTTACGTGAACGTGTAATTTATACACAACAAAAAACATTTGACCAGTTATTAGTCGCACAAGAATTTTCAGTAAAAGCTCATGAAGCTATTAGACTAGCACTTTCGTCAGAATCTAAAGATCCAAATTTTGATGAATTAATTTTAAAAGCACGTGATAATGTTCGTAAAGCTCAACTTTATTGGGATTATGTATCAGCTGAAAACAGTGTTGGTTTCCACAACCCTACCAAAGCACTTGATACTTTAGCAAGCTCAATTGTTACGAGCCAAGAGGCTATAAATTTAGCAATGCAAGCTGCAAATTACACAACAGCAGCCACATTATCGCAAGACATTAAAACTCTCGTGCCACCAATTCTTGAAATGTCAAGAAAATTGCAACAAGATAAAGAATATTTACAAACACATGTTTGGCTAAAGATTCTACCAACACTCCAAGAAGCTGAACTATATTGGGAAGGTAGTAAAAAAGCACACTAAAGATAATCTTTAGCCTTAACCATAAACCGTCGACATTTGGGAGATCGAATTAACACTATGATTTTCTAAATGTCGACTACATATTTTAGTACTTTGAGTGAATTTACAATATGTAACAATTTAGTTTTGCATTTCTATATAGTCGAAGCTAAAAAAGTCATTTTTAATGTCTTTTTCAAGTGGCTTCGCCACGCAGGCACGTCCACTTCAAACACCCTTCAGAGATGCTAGAAGTAAATTCTAGCTTGTTTTGTGTGACACAGTCGGTGATAGTAATTTCATCTGCAATTACTATATTTTCAGTTTTAAGGCAAAATGCAACATTTTATTTAAAGATTCATGTTTAGGTTTTAAGTTTATAAGTAATATACTACTATGGAGGCTTTATGAAAAAGGTGACTTATTTTTTAGTTTTTGCTTTAATTTCTTTTTTTTCCTTTGCGAATTTTAACTCAGCAAGTGCTGACATGAAAGGTAAAGAGCTTTATTCTTCATGCTCTTCTTGTCACAATTCCCAAAAAAGAAACCTCGCTGGAAAACCAGCCGATGTGCTTGTCAAAAAATTCAACGCTATTCAAGCTGGAGATTTTAAATCTGGTGCAAGAAAAAAAATGAAAGATTTATTTATGTCTATGTCTGATTCTGATAAAGTAGCTCTGGCGAAATATCTTAACATGATGAAATAATACTATTAAAAAATCAAAAAAGGCATGAACTTACTTATTTCATGCCTTTTGTTTTAATTTTAAAAAAATTAATCTTTTGTTTTATTAACAATTTGCATCATACTTGCCACCATTGAAGCAGTGTCTGCAACATTTGATGGAATAATCATGGTATTACTTTCTTTTGCCATTTTGCCAAACTGTTCAATATAAGATTCAGCAAGCCTGATTTTTGCAGCTGTAATACCAGTTTCAGAGTCTAACTCATTAGCAATCATGCGAATACTTTCAGCCGTTGCAGTTGCTACAGTCCTAATTTGGGCAGCTTCACCTTCTGCATTATTTTTGATAGATTGCATTTCGCCTTCTGATTGAGCAATTGCAGCAGCTTTAGCACCTTCAGCTAAGTTCTTTTGTGACTGCATTTCACCTTCTGATTGAGCAATAACAGCACGCTTTTCACGCTCTGCTCGCATTTGCTTTTCCATTGCTTCCATAACAGTTTGTGGCGGCTTAATATCACGAAGTTCATAACGCAAAACCTTAATTCCCCATGGAGCTGTGGCACTATCTAGAGCTTCAACAACTTCTTGGTTAATATTAGCACGCTCTTCAAAAGTACGATCAAGTTCCATTTTACCAATTGCAGATCTAAGAGCTGTCTGTGCTAATTGCACAGCACCGTATTTGAAATCATCAATACCATATGCAGACTTTTCCGGTGTAATTACTTGTAAGTATAAAAAGCCATCAATAGTTACACTAACATTATCTTTTGTAATACACATTTGCTCTGGCACATCAAGTACTTGTTCTTTTAGTGAACGCTGATATGCTACCTTGTCAATAAATGGTATTAAAATATGAAAGCCTGCAAATAAAACTGTATGAAATTTTCCTAATCGTTCAACTACATAAGCACCTTGATTTGGTACAACTACAGCTGTTTTGATTATTGCAATCATTACAATTACTGCTATGATAGCGAAAAAAATATAACCCTCAAAACCATACATATTAAAAACTCCTAATCTTTTACTGTTTCAACAATTAAGATGAGTGCATCATCTTTTACACTCTCAACAATAAGACAATCTTTGTTAATTTCAATATGTTCAGTTGAAGTTGCCTTCCAAAAGCTCCCTCCAGCAGAAATTTCACCTATTTTATTTGGAAAAATTTCCTTTGAAACTGTAGCATATTGACCAATCAAAGGGTGTTCATTGTTAGATGTTTTTCCAATAAAAATATTCTTTAAGGTCTTTCGCAAAAATAAAAGTGATACAACTGAATTTAATGAAAAAGCAAAGAGCTGCATCGCCAAACTATAATCAAACCATGCAACAGCTGCCGCACATAATGCTCCAAAACTAAAGAACAAACAGAAAAAAGCAGGGCTTAATAATTCAAATATTAATAAGCCTGCCCAAAGAACTAACCATACAATAGTCATATTATCACCTTAATTTAAATTATTATATGATTTTTTTAATATGATTATCACATAATAAATCACTGCCCTGTTTTTTAGCTAAATACCAATTAATAAGCTAATATATTTAGCGTGTTAACATTTATTTTGCTAAAAAACAAGAGCTTTATTTTAAATAATTTCTTATCTAAACATAAACTTTATGCAATTATAAACTAAAATAATACTTTTAACTTATTGAAAACGTAGTCTTACAAGTGAAACGTAAGTAAACATGGAAAAGATAAATCTAATAAACTGTGGAAACTTGGAATTAAATCAAAATGAGAAATGTGAATAGGTTAAATTTTTATTATTGTCTTATCTCATACTCTTCACCATAGCTTTGCAGGTGAATTTCTTGTAAATAAGCTATTTCCGCTCTAAGATAGAGAATTTCCTCTTCATGTGACAAAAATTGTTTTTTGTCTGGTACGCCAGTTAAAAGTTCGCTTGCGTGATATTTTTTTACCCATTCACGCAAAGTTTTTGTATCCTTAATACCGAGCTCTTTGCATAAGGATTTATAGCCTTTTTCACCTTTAAGATATTCCTTAACAGCTTTTAGCTTAAAGTGTTGGGAATATGTATTGAATTTACGATTTGGCATAACATACTCCATTTTTTATAAAAGTAACCTAAAAAATACTTTTTGTCTAGTAAAATCGTTGTATTGCATTGATATAAATGATTTTTTATAATTTAAGCGGAGTTACAAGCTTTTTGATATGATTTGATAAATAAAAAACTTATTTTCAACACTAAATTTTTTAATAGTAAACTTTA
>CAYJPK010000061.1:0-12886 GCA_964372035.1 uncultured Desulfovibrionaceae bacterium
CTAAATAGTCGAAGCTGAAAAAGTCATTTTCAATGTCTTTTTCAAAAAGCTGGCTTAGCTACTTTTATTTTTTAATTACATAATACTCAAGTTTTGTGTTGATGATAAAATATTCATTTAATGATATTTAGCCTTACACAAACTATACACACTGTTTGCGGTTTTAGAATATTGCAAAATGGATATGAGATTTTGCAGTTAGTTTGTGCAATATTTTAAAACCGCAAATGTTTAGGTTTTTAACGGTTTTGTGAAGCTTTTCAGATTTTTGGATTTGCATAAGGCAAAATTTATTTTTCTGCGTAAGCGTACTTGAGTACGTGCGTACAAGAAAAATAAATTTTAACGCCATGCAAAACAAAAAGATAAAGCCACAAAACCGTTAAAATATAAAATAAAAAAACAAAACAAATAAAAACAATACAAAACTAAGCAAACAAAGCATAAAAAAATAAAAAGCCGTAAGACCCTAAAACCTTACGACTTTTTAAATTAATCCCCATTAACTACTTATAGTAAATAATCTTTACTTAACATAAGGAATAGTCAAAGGTCCTAGCGGAAGAACAGCTATGCGAGGCTCTTCTTCAGAATTATCAATTAATTCTTTAAGCTTTGCATTAATATCATGACAAGGCTTAAACATAGCATCTTCAACAGTTTCATCATCTAATAAACTATAAATGTAACAGTTAGCTTTTGTTTGAATAAGGGCTTGCTTTTGCACTTGCCACTGGTCAAACATGCTAAAACTACTATCATTAATCATTTCAAGAAGTTCTTCTGGAGTTTTCTTCATTTTGAGGATTTTTGCATAATTACCATGATTTGGCACACCATCAGAACATTCACACGCACTAATAATTGTGCCACCCTCTTTAATTATTTCAGCAGCTGCACTAAAACCTTTAACGCTTTGGTATAGGTTTTGATCAAGTGGATAGCCAGAATTTGTTGTAATAACAATATCAAATGCGTCATCAACACCTGTCATTGCATGTTCTTTTACAAATGCACAACCTGCTCTATGCGCAGCAATGATTTCACCCGCAAAAACATTAGTAATTTCTTTTTTAGAATTTAATGTCACATTTAACATGAAATCTGGCTTTGCCATAAGGCAATTTTGAGTAGCAGCATCTTGTAAAATATTACCCTCAATCAAGCCCCATGTGCTATTTTTGTCACCAATCATTTGTGCATTATGGAAGTCTACAATAGTTTTAATGCCTGAAATACCAGGATTAATTCCCTTTGGACCACCTGAAAAACCTGCAAAAAAATGCGGTTCAATAAAGCCTGTTACGATTTTAAAACTGCACTCAAGGTATGATTTGTTAATATAAACATCTGAACCATAAGTATTTGTTCCAACATGCACTAATTCATTATCATCAAAGCTATCATGATTAAGAATTTTGTAATTATCAACAATATCTTGACTAAGCATGGTGATTAATTCATCACGTGTGTTAGCACGGTGCGAACCAACACCATTAATGATTAAAAAATTCTCTGCCTTAACATGGCTTAATTCTTCAATAATCCACGGTACAAGCTTATGATTAGGTGTTGGACGTGTCATATCAGAAATAACAATCGCAACAGTATCATCAGCTTTTACCATATCTTTGAGTGGCTTTGAATTAATCGGCTCTCGCATAGCCTTTTGCACAGCTTCTTTATCATTTTTAAGCCCATCAAAGTGAGTAGGCTCTAAAATAACAGCATATTCTGGAACTTCAATTTCAAGTCCATTTTTGCCATATGCTAAATCAACTTTTTTCATATAATTTAACCTTGCTGTGCAGTTTCAGGACCTTTACCAATAGGATAAATGCCTTTACTTACTTGATATTTATTCATAAGAACAACTAAAACAGGACATAAAACAGCAGTTGTAATTGTGGAAGCTGCAACTTGAGCTGTTGCTTCGGCTACTAAGCCTTGCAAACTAGGATCTGCAAGTGCAATAGCTGCCGGAGTTCCAACAGCATTACCAGCTGTTGAACCTTCAGCACAACCAGCAATAGCGTTACGCTCACCACATAATCTAAGGGCAAAATAACCACCTAAACCAGTTAATACTACAGTCATAACACCAAGTAATACGCCAGCAGGTCCAGCTTTAACAACGCTAAAGAAGTCCATACCAGCACCAAGTGAAAATGCAAAGAAAGGAATTAAAATACGCTCGCCTTGAGCTAAAAATTTACGCATTTCAGGGTCAAGATTACCTAAAATCATACCAATTGCAATCGGAACTAAAACAGCAATAAATGCCATGATTGGAATATTTGCAAGACCTGATGCACCAAGAGCAACCATAGTAAAGAACGGTCCGTCATTGATAGATAAAACAGAAACAGCGCCAACATCAGTATCATCGCCATACTCACCTGTTAAAGCAACATATAAACCACCATTTGAGTTTGTCATCGCTGCAATAATTGCAAGTGGAGTTAAGCCAAAAAGACCAAGTTCAGGCGAAAGATGAGCTACAGATAAACCAATGCCAACACCAATTGCATATTTCGCAATAGTGATAATAATACCTTTTTTAAGCGCCTTTGGTGCTGTACTCATACTCATTTGAGATCCCATACAGAATAAGAAACAACCAATTAAAGGTAATGCACCATTTTTAAAAAGAGCTGTTGTAAAGCCACCAATTTGTAATGACGCAGGAGCAAAAGTGTTAATAAGAGCACCTAAAATCAAAGGTACAACCATCATACCGCCAGGGATTTTTTCAATCGACTGTTTAATCCTCATAAGAACCTCCAAATAGTTTATTAATTCTCTGTACTATACTAAAATACAAGTTGTCAATCAAAATTACTTTTTTTCGTATAGTTTTACTATTTTACTACAACAATCAGTATCATTGTTATATATTTTTCATCATGGACTAAAAAAAAAGCATTATACCTTAATTAAAAAGTATAATGCTATTTTATAATAAACAAAATGAAAAGTTTTAAAATTATTTAGATTTTTTATGTTTGATACTTACACCATCTACCATAAAGAAGGTGTGTTCCGCAATATTTTGCGCTCTTCTATAAATTCTATCAAGAGCTCTGGCAATCATTGTTGAATGCATACTATTCCAAGGATCAGCACTATTATCAACAACACATTCCATAATTCTATGCATAAGATTTAATATTAATTTATTATTAGCCTTATCGCTGTTGCAAACTTCAAGTGCTAAGTCTTTATTGCCCTCTTGAAAAGATGCAATGGCTTTTTCATAACTTTCTTTTGCATGTTTTGCATAAGCAGTTAGTTCCTCAGAAAAAGCAGTTCCAGCTTTTTCATTCATTAAAATGAGTTGCTTTGCAATATACACAGACTCATCACCAATACGCTCAAGATCAAGCACCATACGAAGTGAAGTAACAACAAAACGTAAATCACGTGCAACTGGCTGTGCTCTCGCTAAGATATTAAGTGCATCTTCATCAATTTGATTTTCCATTTCATCAATATCACTATCATCTCTAAGCACAAGCTTAGCTGCTTCTAAATCATGTTTTGCAAGCGCAATATATGCATTTTCAAGTACCTGCTGAGTTTTAGCAGACATTGTTAGTAATTTAATACGTAAATCTTCAAGCATTTGGTGCAAATAATTTTCATGTGTACTCATAAACTTCCTCAAACTATCGTTTTTGTTGTAATCTATCACGAATAATGATAGCCAATAAATTCATACCTAGTACAACTACAATTAAAACAAGAGCTGTACCATATTGCAATGGACGTGTTTGCTCAATTTCAGTTCCAGCAGTCGCAAGAACATAAATATGATATGGCAAAGACATAACAGAACTAAAAATTGAATCTGGCATTTGCGGAGTAAAAAAGACTGCCGCTGTATACATAATAGCCGCAGTTTCACCAGCAGCACGAGCAAGCCCTAAAATAGCACCAGTCAACATGCCTGGAATAGATGCAGGCAAAACTACTCGCATAATAGTTTGGCTTTTTGTTGCACCAAGTGCATATGAAGCTTCACGCCACATATCAGGTACAGTACGAAGTGCTTCTTCCGAAGTATTGATAATAATTGGTAAACTAAGAACAGCCAAGGTTAAAACACCTGACAAAATACTTACACCAAGATCTAAAAATGTAACAAAAAAAGCAAGACCGAATAAGCCAAATACAACAGATGGAACACCAGCTAAGTTACTAATAGCTAAACGAACATAGCGAGCATAGGTGCTTTTACGTCCATATTCATATAAATAAACAGCTGTTGCAACTCCAAGTGGAAATGCAACAAGCATTGAACCAAATGCTAACACAGCCGTCCCAACAATACAAGGTAAAATTCCGCCTTGTGTCATCATATTCCTAGGAGCTTCTGTCAAAAATTCAATACTAATAGAAGACATGCCGTTATAAGCTAAAAATAAACAGATGCCTACAAGAGCCATGATATTAATAAATGCTGCCAAGCGAAGCATCAAAAAAGCGAAGCCTTCAACATTTTTTCTTTTTTGATTTAATTTTGATATTTGCATAATAATCCTATCTAAATCAGAACAATCTGAGTTAATAAATTTTATAATCCAGATGAACCAGCCATCTTATGCTTTTCAGTGATTCTAAAGGCAATCATATTAAAAGCGAGAGTAAAGAGAAAAAGAACTAAGCCAATGGCAAATAATGCATAATAATGGCTACCTCTAAAAGGAGCTTCAGCCATTTCAGCTGCAATAGATGCCGGCATTGGGCGTACTGGGTCAAAAATAGAAATAGGAATAATACTTGCTCCACCAGCAACCATAAGCACAACCATTGTTTCACCAATAGCACGTGACATACCAAGCATAACAGCTGTACCAATACCTGATAAAGCAGATGGAATAACAACCTTAATCAAAGTTTCAAAACGTGTAGCACCTAAGGCAAGCGAAGCTTCACGCAAAGTTCTAGGCACAGAAAATAAAGCATCTTCTGCAACAGAACAAATCGTAGGAACACTCATAAAAGCAAGCATTAAAGCCGCATTAAACAAGGTTAAGCCAGTTGCAAGGTTAAATGTTTCTTGTAAAAATGGAGCAACAATAACCATACCAAAAAATCCAATAACAACAGACGGTAAAGCTGCTAATAACTCCACAAAAGGTTTAACAATACGTCTTGTTGTACTGTGAGCAATTTCAGTTAAGTAGCTAGCAGTCATAATTCCAAGAGGAACTGCCATTGCAGAAGCTAAAAGAGTAACTGCAATTGATGCTGCCATAAGTGGCAAAATACCAAAATCAGCTGGATCATCAGTTGGGTACCAATCCATTCCAAAAAGAAATTTTGTAAATGGGTATTCCGCAAAAATTGGTAAACCTTCCATAACTAAAAAAAGCATTATGCCTAGCAGGCATAATAAACACGAAAAAGCCACTGTGGCTAGAGAAATTTTTATAAAATTTTCTTTTTGTTGCTTCATAAAATAAGACCAACACTTATTTGAATATTAATGTTTTAGGCTGTATTTCCAAATTAAGAAATTTTGTGGAATTTTCAACAAAAATGGATTTTTACCAAGAGGAAAAAATTTATTTTTTGGCAGAAAAAAAGCAAAAGAATTAATTTAAAAACTTAGCCTAGTTTAGCAAAAGGGCAATAACCCTCTTGCTAAACTCTCATGACTATAAGTAATCTAACTTATTATTTTACAGGAACAAATCCAACTTGGCTAACTGCTTTTTGACCTTTATTTGGATCAAGTAAGAAAGCAATGAAGTCACCGATTGTGCCTGTTGGTTGACCTTTTGTGAAAACATAAAGGTCACGTGCTAAAGGCCATTTTCTTGAAGCAGCATTTTCAGCAGTTGGCATAACACCTGCGATTGATAAAGCTTTTACAGAATCGTTTACATAACCGATACCGATGTAACCAATAGCATTTTTGTTTTTAGAAATTTCTTGAACTACAGCACCGTTAGAAGCTTGAGTTAAAGCACGTGGAGAAACTCTTTTCTTTTTCATAACAAGGTCAGCCCATGTTTCATATGTACCTGATGAAGTATCACGTGACATAACTGCAATAGGCATATCTTCGCCACCAAGCTCTTTCCAGTTAGTAACTTTACCTTGGAAAATTGCACTAAGTTGATCAATTGTTAAATCTTTAACTGGGTTAGCAGGATTTACTACAGGAATTAAAGCATCAATTGCAACTACAATGCGGTTTGGCTCAATACCTTTGCTTTTAGCAAGTTTAACTTCTTTATCTTTAATATCACGTGAAGCCATAGCAATATCAGTAGCATTTTCAGCTAAAGCTTTAATGCCATTACCAGAACCTGTGCCTGATAATTCCATAACAACATTTGGGTTTGCAGCCATGTAAGACTCAACAGCGCTTTGCATAATAGGAAGAACTGTTGTTGAACCATTAATATTGATGGTTTCTTTTGCATTTGCACTAAAACCAAACATAGACATCATTGCACACATTGCTAAAACTAAATAAATCTTTTTCATTTTTTTACTCCCGTAAAAGTTTCGATAGATGCAAGATAAAAAAGCTTTGTTACAGTTTTGTTACAGGCAAAACAAAGAATTGTTACAAAGCATGTTTTTTGTGACTTTTATATATAAGACACTGAAATAACATATTTTATAATTTTTGTAACAAAATTGTAACATTTTGTTGTTGATTTTGACACATTATATTATTATTTAAGTTGTGAGGTATATTTTATGAGTAAAGCAACGATTCTTATTGTTGAGGACGAGCAAGATATTCGAGAACTCTTAAGTTTCAATCTTGAGCGTGATGGCTATACGGTGTTGCAGGCGGCAGACGGAAAAAAGGGGCTTGAAATCATAAAAATGAAAAAACCTGACTTAATTCTGCTTGATATTATGTTGCCTGAACTTGATGGTTTAAGTGTTTGCAAAGAACTTAGTCGTGATATTAATTTTAACACACCAATTATTATGCTTACTGCTAGAGGAGAAGATATTGACCGTATTTTGGGACTTGAGCTTGGAGCTGATGATTATGTTGTTAAGCCTTTTAATGTTCGTGAACTACTTCTTAGAATTAAAGCTGTTCTTCGCAGGAAAAATAAAACTAGCTCACAAGAGCAAAGTTTGTCCCGCAACGGCTTAGTTATAGATATTGCAGCACATAGTGTTTCTTACAATGGTAATAATATCAATTTGACAATTACTGAATTTCGCTTGCTTGAAGATTTAGTAAAACATGCAGGTCTTGTTCGCTCACGCGAAGAATTGTTATCCCATGTTTGGGGCTACCACTTTGAAGGCTACGCAAGAACTGTTGATACACATGTTCGTAGACTTCGTATGAAGTTAGAAGATGCAGCTGATATGATTGAAACTATCAGAGGCATTGGATATAGATTTATTTCTTAATTTAAAGGATTGAAATGCAAAAAACATTTAGATTTAATGTAATTCTTAGTTTTACAGTAATATTAATTCTGAGCCTAATATTACCAGCACTTTACACACGCTCTAAACTCCAAGATACTATTATTGAAGAAGCAAAGTCAAATGCAATCATTGAAGCTAGACAGGCGCTCAATATTATATCTGCTTTTTCTAAAAAAACTGATGAATTGCCAAGCTTAGTAACGGCTATGACTAAGGGAACTCAACTTCGTATTACTATAGCTAACAATAATGGTGATATTATTATTGATTCAGAAGTTGAACAAAAAAATATCAGCGAGCTTGATAATCATAGCGACCGCCCTGAATTTATTAATGCACTTCGTGCTGATTCTGGTGTTAGCATTAGATATAGTAATACTTTAAAGCTAGATATGGTATATGCGGCAATTCAAATTCCAGCTGATATGTTTAGTTCTGAACTTAAAGCTGGCGGTATTTTACGTGTTGCTGTGCCATTTTCAGTCGTTCAAAGCAAAATAAATAGCAATTCTGAAACATTAATTTATATATTTATTTCACTTGTTGCAATTATAGCTGCCTTTATTCTTGGGGCTTATCTATCTAAAAGAGTTGAAGGTCCTTTATCAGAAATGGCAAGCGTTATCCAAAGTATATCTTCTGGTAATTACAAAAAAAGATTGCATATTCAACCAAATTCTGACTTTACTGCCATCGCAAACTCTGTAAATGTTATGGCTGATCGCATTGAAAGCTCTATTTCAGATATAAAAGAAAATAAAGCTCAGCTTCGTTCTATTTTAGAAACAATGCAAGAAGGTGTGCTTGTTCTTGGTAGAAATGGCAAAATTAAGATGGTAAACAAGGCCTTAATCAACCTATTTCCAAAAGCTGAATTTGGCATTGGTCTTAATCCTATTGAAGTTATTAGTTCACCAGAATTGCAAAAAGCCATTGATGAACTTTTAAGTAGCTCGATCAATGAAAATGTTAATATTAGTATTGAAATTGAGCCAAGACGCGATCTAATTTTAAATGTTCATCTTGTACGCCCGCAAATTCAATCACATGATGTTGTTGCTGTTGCTGTTTTTCATGATGTAACTGAAACTGTTAGATTAATGCGAATTCGTCGTGACTTTGTAGCAAATGTAAGTCATGAGCTTAGAACTCCGCTTACAGCAATTTGTGGCTTTGCTGAAACTTTAGCGATTATGACTGCTTCGGAAATTGATAATATTCATAAATTTAGCGAAAAAATTAATTATCATGCTAACTATATGAATAGAATTGTTGAAGACTTACTTACGCTTGCAAGACTTGAAAGTACTAATTTACCGCTTGAAATTACTGATGTTAAGCTTATTGATATTGTCAATGGCAGTGCAACAAACCTTGAACTGCAATTTAAAGAAAAGAATTTAGAACTTAAACGTGAGCTTGATGAAAACATTATTGTTAAGGCTGATGCTCATTTCATTGGACAAGTGCTTAGAAATTTATTAGAAAATGCTTGTCGCTACAGCCCGAATGATAGTGTTATTGAACTCAGTGTCAAAAAAAATGAACAAGAAATTATGATTTCTGTGCATGATAATGGTGTTGGTATTCCAGAAGATGAAGCAGGACGTATTTTTGAGCGTTTCTATAGAATTGGTGTAAAAAAACAAAATAATAATTCAACTGGTCTTGGACTTGCAATTTGTAAACATATTGTTGAACGTCATGGCGGAAGAATTTGGGCAGCAAATACTAAGGGTGCAACTATTTGTTTTACCTTGCCACATAATGAATAACAAAAACTAATCAGGATATTTTTTTATGAAAATGTATACTAAGAATGTAAATTTCTTTTATGGTGAAAATCAAGCTTTGCATGATATTAGCTTAACGTTTCCAGATAAACAAGTTACAGCTTTAATTGGACCATCTGGCTGTGGTAAGTCAACTTTTTTACGTTGCTTAAACCGTATGAATGACTTAATTCCAGGTACAAGAATTGAAGGTGAAATTTCGCTTGATGGTGAAAATATTGTCGGTAATACTGATGTTGTTTCACTTCGTCGTAAAGTTGGTATGGTATTTCAAAAACCAAACCCATTTCCAAAGACTATTTTTGAAAATGTTGCTTATGGGCTTAAGGTAAATGGTGAAAAAAATGCTACTGTTATTGCGGACAAGGTAGAACTTAGCTTAAAACGTGCTGCTATTTTTGAAGAAGTTAAAGATAGATTATATACCTCTGCGCTTGGACTTTCAGGCGGTCAGCAACAACGTTTATGTATTGCTAGGGCCTTAGCTGTTGAGCCGGAAGTGTTACTTATGGACGAACCTGCTAGCGCACTTGACCCTATTGCAACGCAACGCATTGAAGAAAGTATTCACGAACTTAAAGACCAGCTAACTATTGTTATTGTTACGCACAACATGCAACAAGCTGCTCGTGTTTCTGACTTTACTGCTTTTTTCTACATGGGTAAACTCATTGAACATGATAGCACTAATAATATCTTTACAAATCCAAAATTAAAACAAACAGAAGATTACATTACCGGTCGTTTTGGTTAATTTTTAACTTTACTCTTCAAGACAGCAAACCAACAATTCTAACAAGTTGTTGGTTTGTTTTTTTATATTAAAATTGTTAAAAAAATCATATCTTTTGTCTAAAAATTATTGCAAAAAATCTATTATATTTGTATACTATAAGAAACTAAGTCCTATTAATTAGTAATTTAAGTTGACATCACTACAGTCAACTTAAGAAAAGGCACACATGCTCCAACACTAACAGTGCAATAAAATTGCACTTATGCTTGCGCAATGATTGCCTGCTACCGCAGTAGCGATAGTAATTTCTCCTGAAACTATTATCTGAGAGCTAGGTCGAAGAACTTGCTTGATTTTTTTTACTAAATCAAAACTAAAAAAGGTGGAGACGCTATGAAATTGCAACTAAAGCTTCAATTACCAATTATGCTGTTGCTTGTACTTCTTCTAGGTATAAGCGGTTATATGAGCTATACTGATGCCGAAAATTCACTTCGTGGAAGCATCATTAAAACATTTACACGCGAAGGCAAGGCAATTACAGAAGGCATTACAAGTATTAATGAAAGATCTTTAAGAGAGTTAGAGTTAATAGCTAATCGCCCAGAAATTATTAACTTTATCAAAGAAAGTTCATCTGGGGCAGAACCTACCAACAAAGCAAATACCTATTTGCAAAATGAGGTAAATAGTAATTCTCTTTTTGTTCGCATGAATATTTTAAGCGCAAATGGGCATACATATGCTTCTTCAAATCCACAAGCTGACATCATAGGTAAAGATTTATCTAGCCGTATATACTTTAAAGAAGCAATAAATGGTAATAACTATAATTCTTCCATTTTTAAAAGTGGAGTTACTGGAAACCCAATATTTTTAGCAACTGTACCGATTAAAGATGATGGTAAAATAATTGGCGTTCTTCGTGGTGTTTTTAGCATGAAGCTTCTATCTGACATGCTAGATGGTCTAAAGACAAACTTACCTAATGGTGGAGCAGCTTTTATCCTTAATGACAAAGGTCTTATATCTGTTGCTGATGTTAAGGAATGGATTTTTAATGAAAACCTCGGTCCAATTAATTATTTTAAAGAGTGGGCAAATACAAAAAAAGATGGCTTTGAGGAAATTTTAACCGATGCTGGTGATCCTGCTTTATTTTATCATGTAACAACACCTGATGGCAAGTTTACAGCTGTTGTTCGTGCTGTAACGGCTGACGCTTTTGCATCGCTAACAGAAATGCGTAATCATAGTATTCTAATTACAGTTGTTGGAGTTCTTCTTGGATCTATTGTTGTTTTCTTATTGATTACGCCGGTTGTTCGTGCATTAAAGCATGGTGTTGATTTTGCAAATGAAATTTCAGAAGGTCATTTAAATGGTGAGCTAAAAGTTAAGCGTAATGATGAGATTGGTGAGCTTGCAAATGCACTTCGCTCAATCCCAACCTCACTTAATAGCGTTATGACAGAGTACAGAAACTTAGAACATTTGGTTGAAACAGGTTATATTTCTTCACGTGGCAATGCTAGTAATTTTAAGGGTGAGTTTGCAAACCTTATCAATGGTACAAATAGCGTGCTTAAGCGATTAAATGATATTATTGATAGTTTGCCATCACCAGTTGTTGTACTTGATAAAGACTTAAAGGCAAGGTATTTAAATACAGTTGCTCAAGAACTTGCCGGTGCAAATTTTGAAGATAAAACATGTCATCAATTATTTGCCCGTGATGATGATGGAACAGCATGCGATGGGCTACGTAATGCATATAATACTAAGCGCCCTGCTTCTGGTGAAACAATTGCACACCCTAAAGGCAAAGCTCTTGATATTACCTACACGGCTATCCCAATGTTAGATAATAAAGGAAATATTGCTTCTATTGTTCAGTTAGTGACTGATATTTCTTCAATTAAAGAAACTCAACGCACTATTATGCAAGTTGCAGCAGAAGTAACTGACGTTGCTGATAGAGTTGCAACAGCTTCAGAACAACTTTCTGCCCAAGTTGCTCAAGTTGCAAATGGTTCTGAAGAACAGCGTCATCGCATGTCTTCAAATGTTGCTGCTATTGAAGAAATGAATGCAACGGTTTTAGAAGTTGCAAACAATGCTGAACAAGCTAGAGTTCAAGCATCTGAAACACTTGAAAAAGCAAGTGATGGTGCTAATCTTGTTTCACAAGTTGTAACAGCAATTGGTGATGTTAATACTGTTTCTTTACAACTTTCTGATGATATTAAGTCACTTGGTAATCAAGTTGAAGCAATTGGTTCTGTTATGGGCGTGATTTCTGATATTGCTGACCAAACTAACTTGCTTGCACTTAATGCCGCCATTGAGGCAGCTCGTGCTGGTGATGCTGGACGGGGTTTTGCTGTTGTTGCTGATGAAGTTCGTAAATTAGCTGAAAAAACTATGAGCGCAACAACTGAGGTTGGTTCAAGTATTACTGGTATTCAGCGTTCAACAGCTGCAAATATTGAACAATTTGAAAAAGCAGTTAAAATAATTAATGATGCCACAAATTTAAGCAATAGTTCTGGCTCTGCTCTTGCAGAAATTCAAGAATTGGCAGTTCAAAACTCTTCACTTATTACTGGTATTGCAACAGCTGCAGAAGAACAATCTGCTACTTCTGAGGAAATTAATCAAGCTTCAAGTAGCATTAATCAAATTGCAGAAGAAATTTCTACTGGTATGGTTGAAGCCTCCTCTGCTGTTCGTGAATTAGCATCTTTAGCAGTAGAATTAAAAGAAAATCTGCGCAGATTACAATCATAAGTGAATTATTCTCTTTTGTTGTATTACACACTTTTATAATAGCCTATAAATTTTAAATAGCTAGAAAAATCCAAGCGGACTTGCTCTTCTTGGATTTTTTTGCGTTTTAAGTAACGTAGCTGTGTTACTTTTATTTTAAAGCTTG
>CAYJPK010000062.1:0-4910 GCA_964372035.1 uncultured Desulfovibrionaceae bacterium
TGGAGTGGGCGTGCCTTTAGAAAAAGGCATTAAAAATGACTTTTTCAGTACCGACGTGTTTAGTATAGTAATTTCAGATGAAATTACTATCATTGACTGCTACAGTATAAGTGCAATTTTATTGCGCTGTTAAGTACTGGAGCAAGTGCGTCTTTGCTTAAGTTGACGGTAGTGATGTCAACTTAAAATACTATAGATACAAAAGACCTAAAAAAACTAACTAGCCTGCTCTACTAAACTCTTAATCCTACAAACTCCACAAAGCTCTTGCGAAGTAGGATAACCACAACTAGGGCATTTAATTAAAGTTGCTCCATGTTCAGCATCTGCTTTTGCAAAATACTCTTTAGCTTTATGCATAAAGCCTTGATAAAATTCAATCTTCCTACCTGGCATTTCTTGCTCTAGCTGTTGCCACATAGTTTTGTGAAATGAGAAGCTTGCGCCACGACTATAAGGACAAGGCGCGTAATGATTTTCAATGTCTTTCAAAAAGGCATAGTTTGCAATTTCATACTCAGTTAAACGCCACATTGGCTTGACTTTTCTAAGAAAGCCATTTTCAGATGGCAAACAAGGACCTTGATCAGAAAGATAGGCAGTATCCCAACGAAGGACATTGCTAAATAAACGTGCAACTTCATCATCTAAATTATGCCCCGTTGCAAGCGCAGTAAAGCCTTCCTCAAGACCTATTCTATTGAAATAATGTCGTTTTATTTTGCCACATACAGAACAAATTGGACGTTTTAAATGTTTTTTTACCTCTGGAAGGGCTAAGCCTTCTTTTTCCATTTCACGAATAATTAATTTAAAATCATGTTTTTTGCAGAAATTTTCAACTACTAAGCGTGCTTTTGGTGAAGAGCTTGGAATTCCAAGGTCTATATGTAGCGCAGTAACATCATAACCAAGTTCATGCAAAATGAGCATAAGTGATAAAGAATCTTTACCACCAGAAAGCGCACATAAAATTTTATCATCGTGTGTAAACAATTTTTGAGCCTTAATGCCGCGCTCTACTTGCTTTTGAAAAAACAATAAAAAGCACTCAGCACAAAAACCAGTTGTGTGACTTGGAAGTGCAACTACCGCTACCGCCTTACATCTTTTACATTTCATATTTAACTCATATTATATTTATTTTTTGTTTTGCTGAAATAATTTTAAAAGCACAAAAATTTATTGTCAACAAATAACTTGCCAAGTTCGCCCGCAATTATTATAATGAATTGTAGACAGAGATGATTTCAAAAAAACTACTATAGACAAGGATAAATATAAAAATGCCACAAAAAGGTCCACATATATCAATTGCTCCTGATTTTGTTGTAAACAGGATTTTGCGAATTAATCTAGAAGATTTCGAGGAATGGCCAGAAGCAGTTCGACGTTTAGCTATTCAAATTGCTGAAGAATTATTCCTTGTATCATATAATCCTTTTATCGATGCACAAATGGTTAAAAACAGTGTAAGCGAAAGGTTTAATAGAGAATCTTTTGCTCTTGCCCAACATTATGCTACAAGTATTGGTGAGGGCATTACCATGTTTTGGAGTGCTCATGAAGCGGAACAAAACTTTAGACAAGAACTTATAAGACGATTAAAAGAACTTTTACCGCACGAATGTATTTTAACTTCACCAGCTGCACTTGTAGAGTGTGCAACTGATGCAACTGACCTTCGTATGGAATTACCTATTTTAGTTGTTGAGCCACAAAACGCAAATCAAGTCAGTGCTGTAGTTCGCCTAGCAAATGAAATGAAATTTGCCCTTATTCCACGTGGCGGTGCATCTGGCTATACTGGTGGTGCTGTTCCAGCTAGAAAGCGAAGTGTTATCGTATCTATGACACAGTGCAATCATATTTCAGAGGTTGATACTGAAAATGCTATTATTCATGCTGGTGCTGGTGCTATTACACAACATGTTATTGATATTGCAGATGAAAGTAAATTTATTTTTAGCGTTGACCCTGCCTCAAAGACTGCGTCTAGTATTGGTGGAAATGTTGCTGAAAACTCTGGTGGTCCTTTTGCCTTTGAATATGGTACGACCCTAGACAATCTATTGTCATGGCGCATGGTTACACCAACTGGAGAAATTATTACTATTGAGCGTAAAAATCACCCTCGCCATAAAATCATGCCTAACGAAACTGCAGTTTTTGAAGTCAAAGATCCAAGCGGTGGAATTAGAAATACTATTAGTTTGCGTGGTGATGAAATCCGCTTGCCAAATCTAGGTAAAGACGTAACTAATAAAGTACTTGGCGGTCTGCCTGGTGTTCAAAAAGAAGGTATTGACGGAATTATCGTTGATGCAAGTTTTATTTTGCATAAAAAGCCTGCTCTTTCAAAGGTTGCTGTTTTAGAATTTTTTGGTCGTTCAATGCATGGTGCAGCTGTTGTTATTAAGCAAATGATTGGGCTGCGTGATAAAATCCGTGATGAAGGCGATTATGCTCATATTTCTGCTTTAGAAGAATTTAATAAAAAATATGTGCAAGCAATTGACTATCAAACTCGCTCTGAAAAATTTAAAGACTTACCGATTTCTGTTATTATTTTGCAGTTTGATGCTGATGAAGAAGCCTTTTTAGATAAATGCATGAATGAAATGCAAGAAATCATTAAAGGGCGTGATGATGTTGATTTAATTATTGCAAAAGATAGAAAGCAAGCTGAAGTATTCTGGGAAGACAGGCACAAATTATCTGCAATTGCAAAAAGAACATCTGGCTTTAAAATTAATGAGGATATTGTTATTCCAACAGATAAAATTCCTGATTTAGCCTTATTTTTAGAGCAATTAAATCTTGAATGTGCTGGTGCTGCTTATCGTCATGCGCTTCAAGCAATTGGTCGCTTACCGCAAATGCCTCTTGAGAATAAAGACTTAAACCGTGAATTTTCTTATGCTACTAAGGTTGCAAAAGGTGACGTGCTAGGCAGTGAAGTTTCTGATGCTGAAATGATGGAGCGTGCTTGCTCTTGGATTGATAATTTAATTGAAGCACACCCAGAACTTGAAAATAAAATCAATAAAATTAAGACAGATATGTTAAACGGGCTTGTTATTGTAGCTAGCCACATGCACGCTGGTGATGGTAATTGCCACGTTAATATTCCTGTTAATTCTAATGATTTGCATATGTTAGAAACTGCTGAAGATGCAGCAATGAAAGTTATGGCAAAGGCAAAAGAAATGGGCGGTGCTGTTTCTGGTGAGCATGGTATTGGTATTACTAAAATAATGTTTATGCCAAAAGAGCAGCTTAATGAGGTGCGTAAATTCAAGGAAGGTGTTGACCCTCGTGATATTTTAAACCCTGCAAAGCTTGTGCAAAACGAAATGCCAGTTAAGCCATTTACTTTTTCATTTAACCGCTTAATTGAAGATATTAACCAAAGTGGACTGCCAAATAAAGAAGTATTAATGAACTTGTTAGCCTCTGTGCAAATTTGTACAAGATGCGGAAAGTGTAAGTTTGTTTGTCCAATGGTTTATCCAAAGCGCTCTTTTCATTATCACCCACGTAATAGAAATATTATTCTTGGTGCAATGATTGAGGCAATTTACTATACTCAAATCAATAAGGGTAAGCCTGACCCTGCGCTTTTAGCTGATTTAAATACAATGCTTGAACATTGCACGAGTTGTGGCAAGTGTTCAACTGTATGCCCTGTAAAAATTCCATCTGATAATGTAGCACTTGAGCTTAGGGCATTTTTGGAAAATGAGGGAGCTGGTGTTCACCCTGTAAAGACAAAAGTTATTGATTATATAAGCAAAAAACCTGAACTTCGCTTGCAAAAAATGGCAAAACTAGCCTCTGCTGGTCAGAAGTTCCAAAATAATGCTATTAAATTTATACCTAAATCATGGCGTGGCAAGCTTAATAATCCTTTATTTGCTGACCAGGGACCACAAACTAGCTATAACAATCTTTATGAGAGTTTAAGCCTTGAAAAAGGTGGCATCTTCGTTCCAGAAGGTAAAGAAATAAAGAAAGCTGTTCTATATTTTCCTGGTTGTGGTGGAGCACTTTTTTCACGCCACATTGCAATTGCAACCTTAGGAATTTTATTAAAATGTGATGTTGCTGTTGTTATTCCAGAGCATCATATGTGTTGTGGTTATCCACTTCTATCTTCTGGCATGAATAATGTTTTTACTACTAATATGGCTAAAAACTTAGTTATTTTTAAAAATTGTCTTGAAAACGCTAAAAATGCAGGTTTTGAAATTAATACAATGGTAACGGCTTGTGGCTCTTGTTATGATGGCTTAAAACGCTATGGCTTAGAAGAGCTCGGCATTACAGAATATGTTGAAGCGACTCGCTTTGCATGTCAAAACTTGGCAGAACTACCTGAACAAGCAGAAGATTTTAAAGAAAAATACTTTATCTATCACGCTTCTTGCCATATGGAAGTGCCTTCTGAACATAAAGTCAAAGGTGCTGGAAGACAATGCATGGCACTTGAAGCTTACACAGGTGCAAAGGTACTTGCAACTCGTGGTTGCTGTGGTGAATCAGGACTTGGCGCAATCACTGCCCCTAAAGTCTTTAATGTTATGCGTGAACGTAAAAAAGAAGATTTAAATAAAATCATGGTTGACTATCCTAATAATCGCCCTATCTTAGTTGGTTGTCCTTCATGCAAGTTTGGAATAATGCGTTCACTTATGGATATGCATAAAACTAACAATGTGCGACATACTATTGAATGGTTAGCAGAACTTTGTTTTAAACCAAAGTGGAGTATTCGCTATGCTAGGATTTTACAAAAAGCATTAGCTAAAAATCCAGATGAAAAAGGTATTAGGCATATTGATTTGTCATAAATATTAGCTTGGGCAATCGTTCCGATACACCAAGCCAAAACAAAGCTGAACAAGTTC
>CAYJPK010000062.1:5010-12653 GCA_964372035.1 uncultured Desulfovibrionaceae bacterium
TTTGCTAAAGAATGTGTTTATATAGGCAGATAAAGAATTGAGTTTTGCTAAACAGTTAAAACTTATTCGCTTTGGCAAAAAGCATGGATTGCCACGGTGCGTTACACTCTTTTTGAGTAACAGCTAGTGAAAAGGCTCTATATTAATTAGCTTGGGCAATCGTTCCGATACACCAAGCCAAAACAAAGCTGAACAAGTTCAGCATTTGTTTTGCTAAAGAATGTGTTTATATAGGCAGATAAAGAATTGAGTTTTGCTAAACAGCTCGAGTTTAGCGTTATTATAATTAAAAAATTAAAAAGTTTTGAAGGGTTTGGGAAACTTTTGTAAAAGTTTCCCAAAAATAAAATAAAAAAATAAAACAAACTAAAATAAACTAAAAAAATACTACCCAACCCAACGAGTATTCATAACTCGCAGCAAAGCCTGCTTATCATGTAATAATGCCGGATTTTCAGCTATCAACTCACGTATATTATACTGTACAGAGGGTGATAATAATTTATCAATCCCTGTTTCAATAAAATGCATAAAAGGATTAAGACCTTTGAGCCATACTTCTGGAGTATTCAGCATATAATAAAAGGAATTAAACCAAGGAGTTGGATTTAATCCCATATAAATTCCTTCTGTCACATAATGAAGTGGTGCTAAGACAACAGTTTTAAGGCTGGCGTGTTGTGACTTATACCAATTTTTATCAATCACTTTATTTTCAATAAAAAATTTAATTATTTGATTAGTACTATTTTTGGCGTAAGTTTTATAATCTTCCAACTCGATACTATCTAGTCCATATCGTAGTGCAAGAATGCCTATAGCTTCTTTAAGTGGGGCTGGATACCGAACATTGCTTTCTCCCTGTTGTAAAACATTTATAGCAGGGATTATTTTGCCTTCATTTTGAAGTGCATACGCATAACTAAGCCAAGACCAAGTTTCTGTTGGGTGCTCTGTTGCCAAAATTTTTGAAATTAAAATAGTTTCTTCAGAATAACCGAAGGCTAAAAATGAAAAAGTGTAATGTTTCCAAAAGTTGGAAATATTGCCTGTTTTTTTGATTTTTACGAGGTGAGCTAGTGATTTTTTTGCATTATTTAACGAAATACAAGCTGGATTCATTAGCCCTACAGCTTTTTGCTCGTTTGGAAAAGCTAGCATCATTGCATCAAATTGCAATAAAGCTTCTTCCTTTTCGTTATTTTTAATATGCGCAAGAGCTTTATTGTAGTGCATATCTATGCTATCAATTACAATATTTTCATTTTGCACAAGCTTCAAAAAATCTTGTGGGTAAAATTCTGCCATCATGTTATAATATCGATATAAGGTAAAATTATTTTTTGACATTTCAAGATTATTTTTTGCCACTTCTAACGCTTCTTTTACCTTACCACAATCAAACAAGGCATTCATATAAGCAATCTTAATGCTTTCATCATCTGGAAAATTTGAGATAGCCCAATTAAAAAGATCATATTTTTCATCTGCTTTTGCATCTAGTGCAAGTAGCATACACTCTGAAGCACTCAAGTTTTTAAGTTTAAATTTCTGCCTAAGTTTACTAAATAATTCTGGTGAATAGTATTGTTCTAACTCCCCTAGTATGGTATTGTTTCTAACAATAATATCATTAGTTTTATTATAAATTGAAATATCAGGCTCGCTTTGACCTAAAAGCTCTCCGTTTGCTCCAAGAGCTTTAAATATAGCACGAAAAAGATTTACATGCGAAATATGTTCAGCATTTATTTTGTATTCAAAAGGAAATTTAATAGCAAAGCGCACACCGAACATATCTAGTGCAAAATCTTCATTACTAACTTTGCAAGCTTTGAGCTGTAATTGCAAGCTTTCTTCCTTACCTGCAATATTGGTGTGCATTAGCCCTCCATGATCACCCACAGCTAAAATGAGTGCATCAGGATCTTTTTTTATTATTAATTCAACAATTTGTTGCAGTTGTGCTTGAGCTTGTTTAATTTTTTCTGGATAAAATTTTTCAATGAATGTTTTATCCTCGCCTGACCATATTGCTTGAATATTGACATGATCTGCTCCAAAGCGAAGTGCGTAAAAATGCGGTTGATTATTTTGCTTTGCAAGCCTATATTTAAAGCTTTCATACAATTTTTCAAAGTTAATTTCAGTATTAAAAGGATCAATATCTTGCGCAAACTTTCTTAAGTACTTTGATTGACCCAAGAGCGGTGCAAACTTAAGATAAAGCTTGCGGTCTTTTTCTGACATAGCGAAATTAGCAAAATCATTCTTTTGCATATATTCACCAAAAACATAAAACTGACTATCAAAAAACTCTAAACTGTATCCATTTTCACGTAATATATCAGTTACATAGGCAGAAGTATATTTATTAAGCAGAATTTTACCATGAAGTAAATTTGCAATCGAGGAATAGGTATTATGCGAATTACTAAAAACATTTTCAAAATCTATAAAATTATGTTTTGCCAAAAATGCGTCTGTCGAACTGTCATCTATATTATAAAGTTTTTTAAGGGCAGTAGCACTACTGTAAGATTCCAACAACAAGAGATAAATATTTGGCGTTTTCTCAAGTTTAACATCTCTTTTCTTTGAATTACTATCGTAATGGTGTTGCACTTTATCATCAAATAAAATCTGTTTAGGCTCACCTGAATTTTTTCTTAAATCAAACAAAGAAGTTAAAACAACAAGAACTAAAACAATATTTAAAAGTATACAAGAGTAGAAACTCGCAATACCAACAAAAAAAATAAAAATACTTGCTTTTACAATTTTTTCTAGCTTTTTGTTATTAAAAATTTCATCGAAAAATCTTTCACTTAAGACAAAAAATAAAAATAAGGCCAAACTAGAACCTAAGAAATTTATTGTATAAAATCCAGCACTTGTAACATCTTTAACCAAGCTCACATCATTTAAAACCTTAAATGCAAAATATGAAAAAACACTTACAGCAATAGCAAACACAATGGAAGCCATGAAAGCTGTATGGATTTGTTTGCTTGAATAAAATTTTTGATTTAATGAAATAAATTGCAAAGTTGGAGCAACACATGCAAGTAAAATAGTTAATAATGGCGATGCCAAACACATCAAAACTACTGATAGCATTTAAGTGTCCTTTAAGTTTATTTATGAAAGCAAAAAGATTAAAGATATTTATAAGCCTTGTCCATAAATATCTCTAAAAAATGCTGGAAAAGCTATTGGCTTGCCATCTTTGTTAGTACAAGCATGCTCTGTCATGCCTGTGCAATGTAACTTTGTTCTAGTTTCATCATAAACGGTATAATTGAAAGTAATTGAAGCCCTTGTCATTTTTGCAACCTCAAGGTATATTTGAATATTATCATCATAAACAGCTGGATTTCTATAGCGACAACTCGCCTCACGTACTGGCAACATAAAACCATTTTTCTCAAACTCGGCATAAGTCATACTATATTTGCGCATAAGTTCGCCTCTGGCACGTTCAAAAATATGTAAATACTCGCCATAATATAAATAACCCATAGTGTCAGTTTCGCCATACGAAACACGATGAATATACCAAGCATGCGCAATTTTATTGTCTATCATAATTATCTCCATTTTTAGCAATACTATATAATTTAGTTTTTTTTTGCAATACTGCCTAGCTATCTTTTAAACCTTGATTTATAGTATAAAATGCAGTATAAAAAATAGAAAATTTATTTTAAAGGCATTTTATGGCAAATCAAAACGAACAAAACATGATGAAAGTTTTTTCTCGTGTTGCAAAAAAATACGATTTATTAAACACTATTTTAAGCTTTGGGCAAGACAGAATTTGGCGCAAAATAAGCGCAAAACGAACTATGTTAGCCCCTCAAAGCAATGAAAATCCATATATTTTAGACTTAGCCGCTGGCACTCTTGACTTATCAATTGAAATGAACAAAGCCCACCCAAATGCAAAAGTTCTATCCTTTGATTTATCTAAAGAAATGCTTGCGTTTGGCCTTCATAAAATAGGTAAAAAAGCAATATATCCTGCATTAGCAAGTGCTTATAACTTACCGCTTAAAGATTCTAGCATGTCATGTGCAACTGTTGCTTTTGGACTTAGAAACATGACCGATAGAAAAAGTGCCTTAACTGAAATCAAGCGTACATTAATGCCTCGTGCAAAAGTATATATTTTAGAATTTAACTCAGGAAGTAATCCTATTATGTATGGTATTTACAATATTTATTTAAAATATTTATTGCCGCTTATTGGGGCTCTAATTTCTAAAAATGGAGGTGAATATAAATACCTTGCATCAAGTATTAATTCCTTTCCTACTCCAAATAAATTACAAGAAGAAATGAAAGAAATTGGTTACAAACATGTCGAATATATCAAACTATATGCCGGTATTTTAGGTCTTTATATTGGTGAAAAAGAAATAGACAATTAAATTAAAAAAAAATAATATTGACTAATTCCATATAGTATAGTAATATAGATTAAATAGTCTATGTGACAAATTTCACAATAAATTTACACACTGTATTTACAATGTGTTTTGTATTGCGAAACGATAATCTTAAGGAGATGGTGTAGAATGAAATTACTTAAGGCACTTGATGAACATTTTGAAGAAGGAGTTATCTTTGTAGCTCTTTCAGCCATGAGCATTATTATTTTCTTACAAGTAATAATGCGTTATGGTTTTCAGTCCTCGCTTTCGTGGTCTGAAGAAATTGCTAGATATTTATTTATCTGGTTAATTTACATTGGCATTAGCTACGGTGCAAAAAAAGATGCACACGTTGCTGTTACTGTACTTGACTTTGTCCTTTCAAAGCAGGCGCAAAAATACCTTCAAATATTAACAACAATTATATTTTTTGGTTTTTCTTGCATGACTGTTTATTATGGACGTGCTGTTTGTGCGCTTATCATGCGACTTGGGCAAAAAGCTGCTGCTACTGACATTGATATGTGGATAGTTTATGCTGCTGTGCCAACAGGATTCGCTTTAACTTGTATTCGCTTAATTCAAAAACTCATCAGACAAATCAAATCTTTGAAAGATGAAGAGCCTAGCGAAGCTAACGCAAATAATTAGGAGTTAAGTATGGTTGCAGGTATTTTATTTGGTTTTTTTGTTCTCTTCTTGTTGTTGCAAGTGCCTATCGGTATTTCCCTTGGTGCAGCTAGCTTTTTAACAATCTGGTATAGCGGCATTGTTAAGGTTAACTACCTTGCACAAAGTATGACAACAGCAACTGACTCTTTCCCACTTATGGCAGTTCCATTCTTTATTTTAGCGGGTGGACTCATGGGTGAAGGCGGTATTTCACGTCGTTTATTAGACGCTGCTGCTGTTATTTGTTCTCGCTTTACTGGCGGTTTAGCTCTCGTAACTATCGCTGCATGTATGTTCTTTGCAGCAATTTCTGGCTCTAGCCCAGCAACTGTTGCTGCTATTGGTGGCATTATGTTCCCTGCTATGGTTAAAGAAGGCTATGATAAAGGCTTCACTGCTGGCTTAATCGCAACCTCTGGTAGTATTGGTGTTATTATTCCACCGAGTATTCCAATGGTTATTTACTGCGTTGCGGCGGAAACTGTTTCTATCTCTGAATTATTTATTGCTGGCTTTATTCCTGGTCTTTTAATCGGCGGTATGCTCATGGCTTACGCATGGTTTGTATCGAAGCGCAAAGGCTGGAAATTTGACTATAAAGCTCCAAGTACTGCTGAAGCTCTTAAAATCTTCAATGACGCAAAATGGGCATTATTCGTACCAGTTATCATCTTAGGTGGTATTTATGGTGGCGTATTTACTCCAACCGAAGCTGCTGCTGTTGCTGTTGCTTATGGCTTTATTGTTGGTTGCTTCATATACAAAGATTTAAAACTTAAAGACGTACCTAGGGTTGTTATTAATGCAGGTTTAACTACTGCTACTATTTTAGTTATCATCGGAACTGCTACAACTTTTGGTCGTATTTTAACCTTAGAGCGTGTACCACAAACACTTGTTGAACTTATTCAGTCATTTTCAACTAGTCCGTTTATTATTCTTGCTCTTATTAACGTGCTACTATTATTTGTTGGTTGTGTAATGGAAACATTAGCAGCTATTATCATCTTAGCACCAATTTTATTACCAGTTGCTGTATCAGTTGGTGTTGACCCTGTTCACTTTGGTATTATTATGGTTATCAACCTTGCTATTGGATTTATTACTCCGCCGCTTGGTGTTAACTTATTCGTAACCTGTGGTATTAGTAAGATGAGCATTGAAGAAATCAGTAAGGCTGTTATTCCATGGTTCTTCGTAATGTTACTTGCTCTTTTACTTATCGTTGTATTCCCAGCTATTTCGCTGTATTTACCTTCTTTATTGAAGTAAATTATAATTATTTTTAAGGAGAAAAGACTATGATTAAGTTATTTTCAAAAGTTGCAGCTCTTGCATTAGTAGGTATGCTCGCACTGCCACTCGTTGGCGAAGCAAAAATGGTTTTAAAAGCTGGACACGGCTTAACAGAAGCTAGTGGTTTACATGCTGGTTTTGCTAAGTTCAAAGAAGAGCTTGAAAAATTATCAAAAGGTGAAATGATTGTTGAAATTTACCCGAACCAACAACTCGGTGGCGACCGTGAGTTAATTGAAGGCGTTCAACTTGGCAACGTTACTTTAACTGCTCCATCAAGCCCACCTTTAGCTGCGTTCTCTAAAGATTTCTTTATCTTAGATGCACCTTTCCTTTTTGCTGATCGTCCTGAAGCTTTCGCTGCTTTTGATGGCGAAATGGGTGATTACCTCAACAAACAACTTGAGAAAATCAATATCGTTGGCTTAGGTTACTGGGAAAACGGTTTCCGTAACTTAACTAACTCACGTAACGAAGTTAAAACTCCTGCTGATGTTAAGGGTTTAAAACTCCGTACAATGGAAAATGCTATTCACTTAGAACTTTGGAAAGCTCTTGGCGCTAACCCTACTCCAATGGCATTTGGTGAGTTATTCACAGCTATGCAACAAAAAACTGTTGATGGTCAAGAAAACCCATTTGGTCAAATCTTTGATAACAAGTTCTATGAAGTACAACCGTACATCACAAAAACTCGTCACCTTTATATCTCATACCCATTCATCATCAACAAAGAATTCTATGATGATTTAAGTGATGAAGAAAGAGGTTGGGTTGATACTGCTGCTAGAACAGCAACAGTTTACCAACGTAAAGCTGCAGAAGCTCTTGATGACGAAAAAGCTGAATCAGTACTTAAAGCTGGTCGTAAAATCGTTGACTTAACTCCTGAGCAAATTAATGCTTTCCGTGAAGGCACAAAATCAGTTGCTAGCGTTATTAAAGAGCGTGTAACACCTGAAGCTTTCAAACTCTACCAAGATTATGTTAACAAAGCAAAATAATAATATTATTTTAATTAGTTAACTTTATAAAGTCGCCTAACTTAGGCGACTTTTTTTATGCTAAAAAAACTATGAATCATGCTTTTCTGTAAACTCTGTTCCCACATCTACTTTATGCTTTATGTTTGATATTATACTATAAACAATATAGCATAAGGCAAATACGTTAAATTCATTTTAATCATTTTTTATAGTAATTTCAGATGAGATTACTATCATTGACTGCGCTAGCAGG
>CAYJPK010000063.1:0-6269 GCA_964372035.1 uncultured Desulfovibrionaceae bacterium
GTGATTGCCTGCTAGCGCAGTCAATGATAGTAATTTCATCTGAAATTACTATATAAGCAATTTTAGTTTTTGAATGTCATTAGAAAAAATATGCCTACATCTGTTTATTGGTTTTTTTCAATAGTAAAAATCCTATAATTACAGCACAAAGTTCAGCAAAGGGAACACTAAGCCATATTCCATTTATATCTAAAAATAAGGGTAAGGTGAATATCCCGATGCCGACGAAAATAAAACCTCTGCTTGCCGCTACAATAACAGATTGAAGCCCCTTTCCGATAAAGGTGAAATAGCCCGAATTTAATATATTGAAACCCGACATTAAAAAAGCAATAGCATACAGCTTTCCGCCTGATACAGCTAATTGAATTAAAGAAAGATTATCGGTGATAAAGAGCGAAACAAGCTGTTTACCTGCAAAAAATAATAGTAAAAAGAGCATTAAGCCGAAAATAAAATTAATAAAATAAGATAAATTCATAACTTGCTTAACTCTTTTGATATTTCTTGCACCAAAGTTGTAGCTTACTATCGGTCCTATGCCGTCTGAAATGCCAAATAGTAGCATAGCTCCCAATGTGCCAACATAGTTAATTGAGGTAAAAGCCGCAACTCCGCCCTCACCTGCTATTTGCATAAGTGAGGTGTTAAACAAAAACGCAATCACAGCTATAGAAATAGAGTTAATTCCCTCTGATGAACCATTATATAAAACACTCATAATGCTTGCAGTTGAAAATTTGCCTGCATAAATATTTATTATATTATCTTTATTTAGCATAGGTGATATTACCATTAAGAGTGCTAAAGTATACGCCAAACCAGTTGCAAGAGCTGCACCCTTTACACCCATTCCCATCTTTGCAATAAAAAGATAATCAAGCGAAATATTCACCACAATACTTACAAGAGATCCATAAAAATATCTTTCTGGCTTGCCTACTATACGTGCGAGAAATCCAAAATAATATAAAGTACACATTGGTAATGCAAAAAGAGAGATAAAGTTGATGTATGCAGAACTATCAGCAAGCAAAACAGTATTAGCACCTAAGAGCCTTGCTATTTGTTCATTATAAGACACGCCTAAGACGGTAATTAGAACGCTACTTACCCAAATAATAATTTTAAAGGAATGAAAACAATCCTGTGCTCTTTTTTTCTTATTTTTTCCAAGTGCTATACCAACATAACTTTGAGCGCCTATACTAATAATCATGCTTATGCCCACAATTAACTGCATAAAGGGCATGGCAATATTTACGCTTGCAAGCGCATTACTGCCTATAAATCGACCGACAAATATACCATCAATCATACCTTGTACACCTGTTATTATCATAGCGATTACAGCAGGTAAGCAGTATTTGAGCATAAGTTTAGGAATACTCTCTGTTCCAAGCACTCTTTCACTTTTTAAAATTATATTTTCAGTTGTTTCATTATTCATAGTTATTTTAGCTTGTTTTCTGTTGTATTAGTATAAGTTTCTTCAAGAAATATTCTGCTGATAAGTGAAAGAGTTTCACATAAGGTTTCCAAATCCTTTTCGGAATACTTTTCATTCAAGCTCTCAGAAAGTTTATGCTCTAATGCTTTAGCGTAAAAATTTGCACTGCTGTCATCACTTACAAAGAGATAATATATTCTTTTATCATTTTGGCTTTGTTCCCTTGTAACATAACCTTTTTTAATAAGTTCTTTGATTTTCTTTGTTACTGAAGGTCTTGAGACACAAAGCATATCAGCGATTTGCGTTGAGGTGTATTTACCAGGATATGCACGTATTATATCAAGGTATAATATATCATTATAGGTGAGTTTTGATTGTCCCTGTAAGCTGTTTTGTAACCTTAACTCAGAAATAGATAAATCATGGTAAAATTTTGTCAGTACATCTGTTAGTTTACTATTCATATTTTCTCCGACATTTAAATAGTTGCCTTAAAGTAATTATTATAATGCAACTATATTTTTGTCAAGAAGTTTTAATTCTGAATAAAAACAAAGCTTTTTATTTCAATATTCCCAGGGAGTTAGATTATAATATTCCTTGAGTAGCACTGCAAACTTATCTTAACTTTAATATCCAACCAGACTTATAATGTCCATTTTTTGAAACTAAACACAACATGGACGCTATACACGAAGGTACTTAAAATTACTTATTTTTATTTTAATTTTCTTGAAATATTACTTTTTTAGCAACTAGCAATAATTATGCAGGATTTGTGTCATTTAGTTCACGACATGAAAACACGCAAACAGTTCTTTCTTCATTAGATTATAGGGATAAAGCTTTTATTTCATTGTCTTTCGATGGTAGAGATTACACAAAACAAAAGGAAAAACTAAACTCATTTTTATATTATTTATAAAATTTATATAAAAAAATACTATATGTTTTTATAAAAGAAGTTTTACTTTGCTCATTCCAAGCTCACAGCAAAATTATGATACCACCAGATTTAGCTTATCGTAAAATTAACACAATCTGGCTGTCACTAAATTTAAAATCTTTCATAATATTACATACTTGGTTGAGTATGAAATATTCTATTTAGTAGGTACTGAAAAAGTCATAAAAATACAAGAAAAGTATTCTTTGATTCCTTGTTTTTTATATTTTTATTAGCATGCTATAGTAAATAAATTCTTTTATTACAAGATGTTAAAATGTTTTTCATCATCGACTATTTAAAGCTGCACAACTTTTTGTAAGCTTTACCTAAAAATATCTTTAACCCAAAAAATTAATAAAAGGACTTGTTGACTAACTCACCTTATACAAAGGCTTATCACCAAGTCCTTTTTTATTTAATCAAGAGAAATTAAATTCTCCTAAAAACAATATACAAGCCCTAGAAAAACACTTTATACATTAGACATTGTTTCCTGCAATTCTTGCGCTTGTTCTGCTAGCTCACGAATTGCCTCTGCGGATTGAATTATTGCTTCAGCATTTTTGTTTACAACTTCATTAATGCCCGTCATAGCGTGTGAAATACCTTCCGAAACAGTGGTTTGTTCACTAGCTGCATTTGCTATTTGATGAATCATATCAGTATTAAGTTTCGTAACAGAGGTAATTTCATGCAATGAGTTTTCAGACTGCTTTGCGCACTCGGACGTTCTTAAAATCTGTTGAACAACTTTTTTAACTTCATCTTGATTTGCAGCACTTGAATCTTGAATTGACCGAACTCTTTCACTTACTTCACGTGTTGCATTCATTGTTTTTTCAGCAAGTTTTCTAACTTCATCTGCTACAACAGCAAAACCACGCCCTGCATCACCAGCTCGTGCCGCTTCAATAGCTGCGTTTAAAGCAAGAAGGTTTGTTTGATCTGCAATGTCAGTAATAACACTAATAATGCTACCAATTCCACTTGAAAGCTGGTCTAATTTTTCCATGTTTTGTGTCAGATTTTCAGCAGAATCAGTTAAAGTAGTCATAGCGTGAGACATATTATCTATAGTTTCAAGACCTTCTTGTGCTTTTTCAAGGACTACATTACTTTGAATAGCTGTGCTTGATGCATTATGGGCTACTTCCTGAACTGACGCATTCATTTCTGTCATTGCTGTGCTAGTTCTTTCAATGCTTTCACGTTGGTAGCTTGAGCCTTCCACGATAAAGTCTGTTTGAGCTGACAGTTCTTCTGTTGCAGACGCCACACGAGTTGCTATTTCAATAGCTTTAATTGACATATTTTTGATTGCTTCACTTTGCTCATGAACTTGTGTAATGTCATTTAGGAATTCAATATATCCCACAGCATTATTATTTTCATCATAAAGAGGGTTAGCAAATACGTCAAAATGCATGTTTTTGCCATTAATTACACAAAGCGCAACGGCATTTATCTTACCACGAGCTTTAATAGCATTACAACCTAAACAGTTTTCATTACCACAAGCAGGCGAGTTGAAAAGCATTCCACAATTTTTCCCAACCGCATCTGTAATATTAAGGGTGTCTTTTGCTGTTTTATTCATATAAACTATCTTATTGTCTTGAGTAGCTGTAAAAATGTTAGTTGGCATATTATCAAGTAGTTCTTGATAAGACTGTACGAGCCTATTAACAGAAACAATAAGTTTATTGAAACCGCCTTCAAACTTAGTTTCATCAGCTTTTGCAGTTAATTCACCAGAAGAAACTTTACTTGATGTACTTGTGATTTCATTAACAATAGCGTTTACTGTACTAAGCATGTTGCTCATAGCATTTACTAATTGTCCAATTTCATTTTTTTTGTTTGATTTAACGGTTGCTGACAAGTTGCCTCGGCTCACTTCTTTTGCAAATAAAGTTGATTGCTCTATTGGTTTGATTACTGCTTGATGTATAAATAAATAAGAAAGCAAAGCTATGGCGATAGTCATGAGCATACAGCCTATTGCAATGTATTTGGACAGTGTAAATTTATAAGTAACCTCTTCAGCTAATTCATTTGTTCTAACGGCTAATTTTGAAAAAAAAGCACTAATAGGAACCATAACCTTAGCTGCTTCATCTCTGTATTTTTGACCAAAAACCATTTCAATTGCCATTTGTTGATTAGGAGCACCACTTATAGTATAGTTATTATTGTTATCTTTGAACTTACCATGCATAGCATTCATAGCTTCAATTTCAATATTAACTAAGGTATTTGAGATATTATTTGATTCGTTTAGTAAATTAAACTCAGTATCATTAATACCATATTGCTTTAATAAGTCTAACAATCCAGCTTTTTGACCAGCAGCAACAGTTGCATCTTGCGGACGCGCTAACTTACCAGCTCTAATATCAACTATTTTGTTGTATTCTTCTTTAAAGTACTCATCATTGTTTGCAATATAGAGTCGCACATTACGAGTAAGGTCTTCAGAAGACTTTTTAAGCTCGCGTGATAATTCCATTAGTGTATCATTGTTTTTATTGACTTCTTGAATTTCGTTAAATGCATTGCTTGCAGTAAAAAGAAAATATAAAGACACAAAAATCATTAGTGCCACTAAAAGGTTAGATATGAAAAAAATTGTTCGAATTTTCATAAGTTCTCCTGAATTTTTAGTTTATATTAAGACTATAATACTTCAGACTGAAAAATACTTCGTTTGAAAGATGAATTAGCTATAGGTATTTTATGGCTAATCTTCGGTGTTTAGAATAATAGAAGCTGTTAAACTATATTATGAAATCATGAAAACTATTAGTAAGGACTATAAACAGGTTAGGTTTATTTTGATACATGTAATTTAGAATAGATACTTTATTATATATCACAGAACTATAAAAAGTCAATCAAAACTAAGTATAATTTGCTGAAATAGTAACTCAATCGCTTAATCATGAATTTCGAAAACTGTAGATTTTATCCCAAAATGTTCATATGAAACAACTTGACAATCTTATGTTTGCATGTATAAAAAATGCAAATACGCGGAGGGTGCGTTATTAAAAATAACTCGCTGGATAAGGTATGCTTAGGCACACTTTATCCAGTTTTTTTTTGGAGAAAAACATGGATTTACTAAAAGATAATGTGCGAAATATTTATTTAAAATACTTATTAGCTTCCTTTGGAGGAGCTATTTTACCATCTGTTTATGGTCTTGTAGATATGATTGTTGTTGGGCAATATCATGGTCCAAATGGAGCAGCAGCAATGGCTATAATTGCGCCTATATGGAATGTTATCTTTAGCTGTGGGCTTTTGACAGGCATTGGGGCATCTATCTTGTTTAGCATAAACAAAAATTCAATACCAAATAATTATTTCACTATAGGAGTGCTTCTCACTAGCATAATATCTCTATTCTTATGGTTGGCTTTAATTTTTTTTGAAGAAACAATTTTATATACTTTAGGGGCAGATGAAACCCTGCTTCCCTTAACACAGAATTATCTTATCCCTGTCAAATTTACAGTGCCTGTTTTTCTTTTTATGATTTTTATGGCTGCATTTTTGCGAAATGATAATAACCCTATGCTCTCAACAAAAGCAGTTCTGTTTGGTGGTGTAGTAAATATCGTTGGCGATATTTTTTTTGTTTTTACTCTCGATATGGGTATCATGGGTGCAGGCTTAGCAACGGCATTAGGGGCTCTTAGTTCACTTTTTGTAATGTTAACTCACTTTAGAACAAAGCAAAATACTCTACACTTTGTAAAGCCTACAAAAATTATAAGCATTTCAAAGAAAATTGTAACTCTAGGTTTTTCAACTTTCTTTATTGATATAGCAATTGGAATTTTAACAATGCTGTTCAATATA
>CAYJPK010000063.1:6369-12583 GCA_964372035.1 uncultured Desulfovibrionaceae bacterium
TATAGTTTTTATAAGCAAAAAATAATTTCTTATTGTGACACAGCTTTTTTTTAGTTTTATTTTTAACGTGTGCTTTTAGCTTTAAAAACTAGCTGTAAGCACACTTATGCTTGCAAAAATTGATATATTACCCTAATTATGAGATAAAGAAAAATACAATTTTAAAACAACATAAGGATAAAAACATGAACAATGAATTAATATTTATAGGCGAAATCAGAACCCCTTACACAAAAATAAGTGAATGCCCTACAAATATCTTTTCAAATGAAAATCCATCTACTATAGAGCTTTATGATACATATGCGATAGGGATTTCAGGGCTTGAAAAAGGACAAGAAATCATAGTACTTTATTGGCTTGATAAAATAGAAGGTGACGAACGAAGAGTTGAAATTACCACTTCTATTAATGGCGGTAAAGCTTATGGCACTTTTGGATTAAGAACACCGTATCGTCCTAACCCAATAGGCTTAGCAATAATAAAAATTGTTGATATTACTGAAAATTCAATCATAGTGCATGGTCTTGATTGTCTTGATGGAACAAAGCTTCTCGACATAAAACCTGTGATTTAGGCGGGTATCTATATACCTTTTATGGATTTCTATACTCTAGCATGACCAAGGAAAGCAAAAGTGATTTTTATATCTAAAGGTAAATTTGGCTTCAAAAGTTTTGAATTCAATTTCTTGCTGAAATAATACTTGATTTCATTATAGTATATATTAAGTTGTAAACTTTATGTTTTACACAAAAAGGCTTTCACTAAAATATAGTAAAAGCCCAAATATATACTTTTTTTTTTGCAAATTAAACCATTGCAACAGCTCTACACGGTGCACCGCTTCCTTTTAATATTTTAAGCGGGAAAGCAGTCAAGTAAAAGCTCTCATAAGCTAATAATTCATCTGGAATACATAATTCTTCTAATAGCCAAATATTAGCTGCTAGCAGTACTTCATGACATGGTCTACCTGTACCCTCGTACCAACCTCCCAGACTCATAGCATCAATCCCAACACCTTTAACCTTTTTATCTCTTAGCCAACTTGCGGCTTCCTCTGATAAATATGGCCAATCGTGACAGTATTCTTTAGTAAAAGCTCTTTTTTGACCCCAGCCTGTATATAGTATAACAATCATGCCCTCGTTAATAATGTTGTCATATTTTTCAACCATATTCCTAGTTATACCTTGTTTTGGCTTAATTTCACTTGCAATATTAACTATCATTGCTTTTCCTTGGAATAAATCCACAGGCATTTCATCAATTGAAAGACTCTCAGGATAAAAGTGAAATGGTGCATCAAGGTGCGTTCCTGTATGCGTGTTCATCATGATTTTTTCTGCATTAAAGCCATCGTTTGGATATACGGCCTCATAATGAACTTCAGTCAAATCATAGGTCGGCCAGCCGGGGCAATTGTGATAAAGCGGTTGGCTCAAATCAAATAGCTTTTTAAACATAGCTTACCTCACAAATATTATTCTTTTGGAATTGCAGTTTTGTATAATATAGCTTCAGTTTCGCCTACGTTATCTTTAGTTACTAATAAGGTGCTAACATCTATTTGTTTATCAACTTTTTCACCTTTTAAAATCTTAGCAACTTGCTCTGCTGCAATTTCACCCATTAGAACTGGCTGTTGAGCTGATGTTCCTACTAATTTACCAGCCTTAATTGAATCTACCATTTCAGGTGTACAGTCAAAGCCTGCAATCATAATATCTTCTCTAGCTGAACTTGTTACTGCTGATAATGCACCCATTGACGGATCATCAGCATGAACAAAAATAGCTTTAACATCTGGATATGCTGTAACTAAATCTTGAGTGAAAGACTCACCCTCTTGTCTGTTATGCTTTTCCATTTGTCTAAAATCAACTTGGTTAAGTTTTTTAGCTGCAATACCCTCTTCAAAACCAGCTTTTCTTAATTTACCATTATTTCTTGCTTGGTTTAAAGTTACTTGAGCCACTTTATCGCCTTCATTTAGTTTTGAAGCAACATATTCGCCAATTTCAAAAGCGCCTTTCTTATTATCTGTGATAACAAATGCTTCAAATTTACCAGAGTCAGTACCAATATCACAAATGACAACAGGAACATTATTTTCTTCTGCTAAAGATAAAACAGCTGGGCATGATGCACTATCAATAGGTGAAATAACAATAGCATCTACTTGCTTTACAATAGCATCTTGAGCATTCTTAAGTTGTGTATCAGCACTATCTTTTGAATCATAAACTTGCACTTCTTTAGCTCCAAGTGCTTTTGCTTTTGTTTCAACGCCCTTAGCAATATAACGCCAAAAAGGAATATCCATTGATGGTGTTAAATACGCAACTTTATATCCACTGTCCTTTGTAGCTGGTGCGCTTGACTCTGCTTTCTTCTCTTCACCTGAACAAGCAACTAAAGAAAATGCGGTCAAAACTCCAACTAAAGTTAACAAAATCCTCTTAGACATAAATCCTCCTGTTTAATGATAAAAAACAAAAAACTAAACTCGCCAATAACAATCTATAAATTAAAAAATTAATTTGACCTATTGTTTGATATTTTTTCAGCTAAAACAGCCACAATAATAACAGCTCCAATTGCACTACCTTGCCAAAATGGATTTACACCTAACAAGTTCAAAGCATTGCGCAAAAATCCAACTAAGAAAACACCAATTATAGTGCCTAAAAGAGTACCCTTGCCGCCTGACATACTTGTTCCACCAATAACTGCAGCTGCGATTGCGTCCATTTCAGCACCCTTTCCATAAGTAGGGTCAACCGCCATCATTCGTGATGTTAAAAGCAAACCTGCGACTGCACATAAGACACCGCATAGCACATAAGTATTCATAGTAATTGATTTTATATTAATACCAGACAATCTCGCAGCCTCAGGGTTTGAACCTGTTGCATACACAAAACGACCGAACTTCGTTTTATTCATTACAAACATAAAAATTAAGAATAATAAAGCAATCCCAATGATATAAGCTGGAAAACCAAAAAGCTTGAACTTGCCAATATATGCAAATAATTCTGGAAACTTAGAAGCTGTATTACCATCAGAAATTACATAGTTTACGCTAGAGCATACTTGCATTATACCTAGAGTTACAATGAAGGGTGGCATTTCCATATAACCTATCAAATAGCCATTTACAAAACCACAAAAAGCGCCAATACCAAGTGCCACTACAATTGCTAGCATTATACTTTCACTAGATTGCAAAATCATACCTGCTGCCATTGCTGATAAACCTAGTATCGAGCCTACTGATAAATCAATTCCACCTGTAATAATTACAAGAGTCATACCTATTGCAATTATTGCATTGGTTGAAATTTGTGTCATCACATTTAGTAAATTTTTGCTTGTGAAAAAGTATTCTGATGAAAAGTGCATCACGATAAAGAACAAAAGAAAAATAAATAACATTGTTATTTCTGTTTTATTTTCGTTAACTACTCTCTTAATACTAGAATGATTTGTTACTACGCCTTGACTCATTGTTGCCCCTCCAATCCACCTATTGTTGAATAAAATCCAATTTTTTCTTCTGTCGCTTCATCTTTGCTAAGCTCTTTTGAAATTCTGCCATCACGCATAACCAAAATTCTATCACACATTCCAAGAACTTCTGGAATTTCAGATGATACCATTATAATTGCCATACCTTGGCTTGCAAGCGTCTTTAATATTTCATATATTTCAGATTTTGCAGCAATATCAATACCCCTCGTTGGCTCATCAATTATCAGAATTTTAGGCTCGATCAAAAGCCATTTAGCAAGCAGCACCTTTTGTTGATTACCACCACTTAAATGACGAACTAGTGTATCAATGTTTGCTAATTTAATGTTAAACTTCTTAACACTATCATAGCACATTTCTTCGTATTTCTTGCCAGAAACTACATATTCTTTGCAAGAACACAGGTGCGCAAGAGCAATATTTTTAAGCACACTCAATTTTTGTAGTAGACCTTCATTTTTTCTATCTTCTGAAACAAAGGCTACTTTTTTATCGATACTTGCTTTAACACTATTTTTTTTCAGCTTTTCACCAAAAATATAAACATCACCATGCAAGCGCCTATCAACACCATAAATACAACGTACAAGTTCACTGCGTCCAGCGCCTACAAGTCCTGATATACCGAGTATTTCACCGCAATTTACTTCAAAATTAATATCTTTAACATAGTTTTTAAAGTCGGTTAGCCCCTCAACTTTCATGGCGCAAGTTGTGCTGATATTGCTTGCATCTCTTGATGTACCGTATAAATTATTTACCTCACGACCAACCATTGCCTTAATTAAATCGTTTTGATCAAGTTCACTTGTCTTTGCTCCAAGTAGTACAAGTTTTCCATCACGCAAAACAGTGATACGATCTGATATTTCATATATTTCATTAATACGATGTGAAACAATAATAAAACTAACGCCAGAACTTTTTAATTGTCTAATAACTTTAAACAATCCTTCAACTTCTGGCGGTGAAAGTGGAGCTGTTGGCTCATCTAATAGGATTACCTTGGCATTTGTAGATACTGCTTTTAAAATCTCTATTATCTGCATCTGTGCGACTGATAATTTCGATACTGCCATATATGGGTCAATGAAGTTTTCCATATTGAAAATTGATAACAGCTTGACAGACTCTTCAACCATTTTTGATTTGTCTAGGAAAATACCTTTTTTATAAAACTTTTCATCAGTTAGAAATATGTTTTCAGCTACGGACAAATGAGGTAACAAGTTAAACTCTTGAAATACTATTGAAATTCCTTTCTTTTGAGCATCTTTAGTATTAGCAAAATTTACTTCTGCACCCTCAAAATAAATTTTACCTGAATCCTTACTGTAAGCACCAGAAAGAATTTTCGATAGCGTCGATTTACCTGCGCCATTTTCACCCATTAAGGCATGAACTTCACCATAATCTAACTCAAAATCCACAGTAGTAAGCGCTGCGACACCAGAAAAAGTTTTAGTAATACTTTGTGCTCTAATTAATTTATTTTGCAATACCGTCACCCCACTAAAGATATTTGATATTAAATCCCATGGGTTACGGTAACAGTGTGATTAAATTTTGTCAATGTTTAAAAGTATATACAGAAAAATCAATTTAGAATGAAGCATGAATATTTAAGCGTTGTTACTTGCATATGTGCAATCTTCGTGGCAATAATAAACAATAAGTGAGCATATCTAATTTACTATGAGCTTTGGCTAAGTTTGCGCATAGAGTCAAAAAAAATATATACCTCAACTCACTATAAGCAAAAGTGAATGCTCATATTCAAACTTTGGAATTTTTCAATACAAGTTGTGTGACTAGGATAAAAGCTAACAATCAAAAACAACAAATATAAGATGAGAACTAATATGCTAAAAACAACAAGAATAAGCTTCACTATCGTTATGCTTGTAACACTTTTCGCTTGTGCAGATAAGCAAAACACAGAAAAAAGCACCGAAAGCTTTGGTAACAATGTAGACCGTGAAATGGTAGGTACGCAAATGCAAAACCCTTTTGAAGATTTTACCTCACTTAAAGAGGCAGAACAACGAGCTGGATTTGAGCTAAAGTTACCTAATAATATTCCTGCTGACTATACAGCAACCAATTACCGAGTACTTATAAATAAAAGCAAACTCATTGAAGTTATTTATAAAAATGGCAATAAAGAGATTTGTTTGCGCAAAGGGACGCTAGAAAATATTAGTGGAGTTTACACAGTTTTTCCTCGGGTTAAGACAATAAAGCTAGGCAATATTACAGTAACACTAAAGGGTGTTGCCGATAAAATTCAACTTGCAGAATGGAAAAAAAACTTCTTTTCATTTAGTATCAATGCAACAGAATATGATGAAAAAAGCTTTAGCATCGGTGGCGGTGTTTCAGAGAAGCAGATGCTTACTATGGTAGAAGATATGCTTGTAAAATAGTCGACTATTAAAAACATATTAATCTACTGTAGCAAAAAGAAATTGATGGTCAAATATAGCAAATAAAAATGCAAAAAAAAGGAACATGAAAGGTACTTTTCTTGTATTTTTATGACTTTGAAAGGTGATTTTTCAGCTTAGCATAGCTAGCAATAAAAAAAAGCGTGAACATAAATTGCTCACGCCTTCTTGTTTTTACAATTGATACCTTTTTACTTATGATAAGTATTTTAGATTGCTATGCACT
>CAYJPK010000064.1:0-12305 GCA_964372035.1 uncultured Desulfovibrionaceae bacterium
CTATTAATTTTTTTTATTACTACATGTTAACATGTTTTTCATCATCGACTAATTACAGTTTCTATGACAAGGCTAAATTGTCAAAAAACTCCAAAATTATTTAAAATTGCGTAGCCTTAAGGCATTTGTTAAAACACATACACTTGATAAACTCATCGCAAGCGCCGCAAACATTGGATTCAGTAGCGGTCCACCAAAAACATACAAGACGCCAGATGCAAGTGGTATACCAGCAATATTATAAGCAAAAGCCCAAAATAAATTTTGCTTAATGGTTTTTATTGTACTTTTTGAAAGTCTAATTGCTGTTACAACGTCCTTTAAATCACTACGCATAAGAACAATATCAGCGCTCTCCATAGCAACATCAGTTCCACTGCCTATAGCAATTCCAATATCAGATTGCACAAGAGCTGGCGCATCATTTATTCCATCACCGACCATGGCAACTGTTCCATATTCTTCTTGCAAGCGTTTTATTTCATTAGATTTATCCTGTGGCAATACTTCAGCCATAAGTCTATCAATTCCAACTTGAGACGCTATTGCTTTTGCAGTATTCAAATTATCACCAGTAATCATGACTGTGACTATGTTCATCTCTTTTAAGCTTTCAATAGCTTTTTGGCTATTTTCTTTTAAAGTGTCAGCAACGGCAATTAAAGCACAAGGCACATCATTAATTGCAACGTACATAAGGGTTTTGCCCATTTCACTAAGTTCTTTAAATTTTTCATCAAAAATATCAACTTCGACATTTTCACTTTGCATAAATTTATAATTGCCAATTTTTAAATTCTTATCATTTACACTAGCTTTTATGCCATAACCAACTAAATTTTCAAAATTTTCAACAGGATATAACTCCAAACTTTGAGCATTTGCGGCATCTACAATCGCTTTAGCTATAGGGTGTTCACTTGCTTTTTCAGCAGAGGCAACTAACTGTAATACTTCATTTTTATCAAAATTTTCTTGACATAGAATATCTGTTAAAGCTGGTTTGCCTTTTGTTATTGTTCCTGTTTTATCAAAAACAATAGCTTTAATTTTATGTGTATTTTCAAGGGCTTCCCCACTTTTAATTAAAATTCCTTTTTGAGCTCCCATGCCTGTTCCAACCATAATTGCAGTTGGTGTTGCAAGACCAAGTGCACAAGGACAAGCAATTACAAGCACAGATACAAAAATCGTAAGGCTAAAAGATAAAGATTCACCACCTAAAAACCATGCTAAAAAAGCCAAAATAGCAATGCCAAAAACAATAGGTACAAAATAGCCTGAAACAATATCAGCAAGCTTTGCAATTGGTGCTTTATCGGCTTGAGCCTGTTCAACTAATTTAATAATTTGCGACAAAGCTGTATCTTTACCTATTTTTGTAGCTGTAAATTGCAATAGCCCGTTTTTATTGATAGTTGCACCATAAACATTATCCCCAAGCTTCTTATCAACTGGCAAACTCTCACCACTTAACATAGACTCATCAACACTACTAAAACCAGAAGATACAACACCATCAACAGGAATTTTTTCACCAGGCTTTACAATAACTATATCACCAACTTCAACATCTTCAATTTTTACTTCCTGCTCAATACCATCTCTTAAAATAATTGAGGTTTTTGGTGCTAATCCCATTAATCTTTTAATAGCTTCACTTGTTTTACCCTTTGAAATTGCCTCCATATATTTACCTAATAATATAAGGGTAATAATTACAGTTGCAGTTTCATAGTATAAATTATGACTTGCGTTTAAATCACCTTTTAAAATTAAATAACTTGAATATAAGCTATATAAAAACGCAGCAGATGTACCAGTTGCAATTAAGCTATCCATGTTAGGCGCACGATTAAAAAGAGCCTTAAATCCAATATGGTAAAATTTATATCCACAAATAAAGACAGGTAAAGTTAATAAAAGTTGTATAAGAGCAAAATTTAAGGGATTTAAGCTTGGACTTATTAGGCTTGGAAGAGGAAAAAGCACTGGGCTTAGCATATACCCCATAGAAATATATAAAAGTGGAACAGTAAAAACACATGAAATAATTAATTTAATCTTCATAATTTTTATTTCATGCTCTTTCTGTTCCTTATCAAAATCAATATTTATTTCTTCTTGATATGAAAATCCTGTTTTTTCAATTTCTGACTTAACATTTGAGCTAATCTTAGCTTGGCTAAAATTTTTACTATCAATTTCATAGCTTAAAGTTTCAGTGGCAAAATTTACATTAGAAGAAGTTACTCCATCAAGCTTTGCAATATTTTTTTCTAAAGTTGCGGCGCACGCAGCACATGCCATACCATTTATTTTTAGTTTTTTAATATTGTCACTTTCTTCTTTTATTGCAGAAAACCCTGTTTTTTCAACAGCTTCAATTATACTTTTTTCTTCAATCAAATTTTCATCAAAACTCAGTGACATTTTTTCTGTTGCAAGATTTACGCTTACAGAATTAATACCTTTAAGATTAGTAATGTTTTTTTCTAAAGCGGCGGCACAAGCGGCGCAAGCCATGCCATTTATTTTATAAATTTGTGAGTTCATATTTTATTTTCCTTTAAAAACAATTTTAATGCTTTTTTATAACTTCTGCAATTATTTAATATAACACTTTAAATTTATTTTTATCATAATCAATTAAACCCTCTTTTTTCATCTTGCTAAGTTCATTTGACATTGCACTTCTATCAACACATAAATAACGAGCCATTTCTTCACGATTGAATGAAAGTTCAAAATCCCTACTCTTGCCACGCTGACTATCTAAAAAACATATCAGCTTCTCACGAGTAGAACGCTTAGACAAAACATTATTTTTCTGACTCAAGCTTAAATTTTTATGTGCAAGCAGTGACAGCATGTTTTCTACTAATTTAGCATGGAACACACAAGTTGAGTTACAAAGCGTTATGACTTTACGGTAGTCTAAAAACAATATTTTACAATCCTCAGCAGCTTCAACAGTCACTGGGCTCAGCAAAATTCCAGCACAAACTAAGGTTTCAGCAAAAATTTCTGAACTACCAAGTTTCGCAATTATGCTACTATTTCCGCTTATATCTTCACTTATTATAGCAACACTTCCACTTAATACTATGCCTGTTGAACTTACATTTTCACCAGCTAGTAAAATTATTTCATTTTTTTTATAAGCTCGTATATCAGCTCCTATACAATCAAACATTTTTATAAAATCTGTGTATGCAATCCCATTAAACATAATATTGTGCTTAGCTACTTCATATAATTTTTCCATTTTACACTCCATGTTGTAAAAACAACAGCAACTATATGCTTCATATAGTATCTATCTTTTACAAAATAACAAGCCGAAACTTCGCATGTTTATTAGATAAGTTAAATTTTTTTCATTTTTTTTTGATTTAACCCTTTTCAAGTTTAAATTTGTGCTTATATTAAATCTAAGACAACTGATTGAATTTAATATTTGAATTGGCTTAAGTTTATGAGGTAAAGATGTCCAAAAAAACTATTAAAATCGATGAAAGTTTATGTATGGGTTGTAGCCTATGTGTTGATGCATGTTTAGAAAGTGCAATCCAGTTGGTTGATGGTAAAGCTAAGTTAGTTGACGAAAATCATTGTGATGGTCTTGGGCGTTGCTTGCCACAATGTCCTGTTCAGGCAATTAAATTAATTTCTGTAGATGGTACTGAAGAAGATTTAAGCGTTAGCAAATATGAACAAACTGTTGAAAGTGAAGCTTATTTTAACGAACTTCTTAAAGCTGGGCATATTCAACAATTTACTAATACAAAAAAGCAATGGCCGTTGCAAATTCAACTTGTGCCAGCACATGCGCCGTATTTTAATAATACTGAATTATTAGTTGCCGCTGATTGTACTGGGTTTGCATGTAGCAATTTCTCTAAAGAATATATGACGGGAAAAACTACAATTATAGCCTGCCCAAAACTTGATTCGTTTGATTATGCAAATAAATTAACTGAAATTTTTACAAAAAATGATATTAAAAGTATAACTGTAGCTAGAATGGAAGTTCCATGTTGCACAAAAATTGTAAACTATGTAGTTCAAGCAATTAAGAATAGCAATAAAAATATACCAATGAATATTCTTACTGTTTCAATTGATGGTAATGTAAATTCATTTTTATAATATATTTCATACACAAACTCCTTAAAAAGTGTGAACAAAAAACTATTACAAACCCCAAAAAACGGCGGAAAAAGTCACCTGACTTTTCCGCTACTCTCATTTTAATAATAGCTTTGGCGATGCTTCGCATGCACAAAGGTGGCTTAACCACTTTTGTTATTATAGTAATTTCAATAGATATGGATTTTGCAGTGATATTAATTTCAGATGAAATTAATATCATTGACTGCGCTAGCAGGCAATCACTGCGAAAGCATAAGTGCAATTTTATTGCACTGTTAAGTGCTGGAGCAAGTGTGACTTTGCTTAGCTTGATGGTAGTGATGTCAACTTAAAATACTATAGTTGATGCAATATTTTAAAACCGCAAATGTTTAGTTTTTTGGCAATTTGCTCAAGCTTTTCAGATTTTTTCTTTGTATAAGGCAAATTTTATTTTGCTGCGTAAGCGTACTCAAGTACGTGCGCAAAGCAACATAAAATTTAACGCCATACAAAGGAAAAAGATAAAGCGAGTAAATTGACAAAATATTAAAACAAAACAAAACAAAAAAAAAGCACCAAAGTAAAAAACTCTGATGCTTCTAAAAAATTGTATCTATAAATTAATCAGGACCGTGCAACCAATGGTATAGCACTAGCATCAAGTTATGCGGATCAATTGGCTTAGTTAAGTAATCATTTAAACCTATGCTAATTCCACGTTCTTTATCCTCTTTCATAGCATTTGCTGTAACTGCAATAATCGGTAATTTTTCTATTGTATGATTTTGTCTAATTATTTCAGTAGCTTTCAATCCGTCCATAACTGGCATCTGCATATCCATAAGGATTAAATCAAATTCTTGTTTTTCAACCATATCAACAGCAATTTGCCCATTATCAGCAATTGCAATCTCAGCATTAGTTTTTGCAAGAAGTTCTTCCATTATCAGCTGGTTTATCATATTATCTTCAACAATTAGAATTCTTTTACCTGTTAAATCCACACTAAATGAGCCATCTTCTTCTGACTTAGTAATTGCAGATTCTTTAGCAGGAGTCAAAAACACAACTATAGTAAAGCTTGTTCCTTTATTAGCTTCACTATCAACAAGCAACACACCATTCATCATCTGCACAATATGCTTACTAATTGTTAAGCCTAATCCAGTTCCGCCAAAACGACGAGTTATTGAATTATCAGCTTGTGAAAAAGGTTTAAATAATAGTTCTTCTTGCTCTTTTGTAAAGCCAATACCTGTATCAGTAACTTTTATACAAACAGGAACACTACCTTCTGGACATTCAAGGTTTTTTGCAACCTCGCTACCTTCAAAGCATCTAATACTAATGCTTCCCTTTTCAGTAAACTTAATTGCATTACCAACAAAATTATTAAGAACTTGCATAAGACGAACAGGATCACCAATATAAAAAGTATTAAGTGAAGCATCAATTTCAAAGCTAAAATCAAGGTTTTTTGCTTTAGCACTATCTTGATATATCGTATAAATCTGATCTCTAATTTCATGCAAGTTAAAGTGAATTTCTTCAAGATCAAACATGCCAGCTTCAATCTTTGAAGTATCAAGAATGTTATTAATAATTCCTAATAAACTCTTGCCTGCAATTTCAATTTTTTCTATATAGTCTCTTTTTTTCGCATTATCTTCCTTACTCTCTAAAAATAAATGAGCAAGACCAATTACAGCATTTAATGGTGTGCGAATTTCATGGCTCATATTGGCTAAAAACTCACTTTTCATGCGGCTTGAATCATCAGCAGCCTTAACCATTAAGCGCATTGAAGCTACCATGTCATATAATGATTTATATAAAACACCAAGTTCATCACTGCGATTTAACTGCTCTAAGGTTTTAATCTTATTGACTTCTTTGCTATCTTTAGCATGACCTATAAGCTTTAAGAATGGCCGTAAAACATAGCTTTTAAAAACACCTTCACTTGATGAACCAAAATCTAAGTCTTTATCTAAAACGCCTTGTGCCACTTGTTCTGCGTACTGAACAGCTTTTAACAAACCATCTAGAATATTTTTTATATATAAATAAATTATAGCCGCAAGAACAATCAAAATAACAATTGCTATTATTACAGCTCTATTGCGAATTTCAATACTCGGATTTTCAAGTTCACCAATATCACGAACAGCAACAGCAATCCAGCCAGGGTTTTTTAGGTACTCATAACGTGCTATTTTTGCACTCCCCTCATCAATAAAAGAAAGTGTGTTGCCATCAAGGTTATTGAGGATTTCTTTTCCCCAGTCATAAGCGGCGAGAGTTTTTGAAAGAACTTTAGTTTCGTCTTTATGAATAAATACGGTTCCAGACTTATCTGCAACAAAGAGGTATCCCTTGTCGCCTAATTCCATTCGCTCACTCATGGTATCAGTTAGGCGTGAAACATTGAAAACAACACCAATTATTTCTTCTGTCACAACATCATGAACTGGTGATGCGACATTATATACTACATGTTCTTTGTATCTATATGGATTACCAATTGCAACTTTGCCAGCCATTGCCTCTTTAAAAAATGCTTCATTACTAAAATCTTTGCCTATAAAGTCATTAACAGTATGATCTAACACTATGCCTTTAGTGTTCAAAACACCAATCATTACATAGTAATAGGTGTTTGTCATATTGACAATTCGATCACGAACGTCTGGAGCGTTTTGTGCCCTTTGAAGTACTGTGCCAGCTAGGTAAGGTTGTAGAATACCAGTTTGAGCTAATGAAATTGCATTTAAAATATTAAATTCAATGTCATGCTCAAGCTCTACCAAAGCATTGGCAGTAGCCATTTTTTGTAAGGATACGTTTGAATCTCTTAAAACCTCTATACTTTTATCATAAGTGTAAATAGTTGAAACAAATAATCCTGTCGAAACGACTAGAAGAACTGGTAATAAAATTTTAAACAAAAGCTTCAAAATAAACTCCTATAGGCAGAATACTATTTTCATAGTGTAATATAATTATCGTTGTTTTGCAAGCTTTTATAAGAATTTTGTTTTTTTAGGGACCAAACTATTTTTCGTTTATTGTAATCATATAATATTTCAGAGTTAAGCAAAAAAAGCTTCTACACTACAAAAAAAGCACCAAAGCTTAAAAACTTTGGTGCCCATAAAATAAATAATGAAATTAACAAAACTAAATCTTGCTAACGATAACATCGCCCATTTCTTTTGTTCCAACTGCTTTCATGCCTGCTGAAAAAATATCAGGTGTGCGATAATTTTCATTAAGCACAGTATTAACAGCATCTTCAATAGCTTTAGCTTCACTATCAAGCCCAAAAGAATATTTGAGCATCATTGCAACTGATAAAATCATAGCAATAGGATTAGCTTTATTTTCACCAGCAATATCAGGTGCAGAGCCGTGGATAGGCTCATACATTCCACACTTAGTTTCGCCAAGGCTAGCTGATGGAAGTAAACCAATTGAACCTGTAATAATGCTTGCTTCATCAGATAAAATATCACCGAACATATTTGTAGTTACCATAACGTCAAATTGCTTAGGATTTCTAACTAGTTGCATCGCAGCATTATCAACATACATATAAGATACTTCAACTTCTGGATAATCACCCTTCATTTCTTCAACGATTTTTCTCCATAAGCGTGAAGTTTCTAGAACATTAGCCTTATCAACGCAACAAAGAGTTTTGCCACGTTGCATTGCAACTTCAAAAGCATTTTTTAAAATACGCTTAATTTCAATAGGGCTATAACGCTCAACATCATAAGCTTCTTCACCATATGCCCCCTCTCTATAACCACGCTCGCCAAAATAAATACCACCAGTAAGCTCACGCACGATTAATAAATCAAGTCCACCCTCAACGATTTCTGGTTTAAGTGGGCATGCATCAGCTAAGGCAGAATAAATCTTTGCAGGACGTAAATTAGCGTATAATCCTAACTCTTTACGTAAACCTAAAAGTGCTCTCTCAGGACGTTGTGCATTTGGAACATTATCCCATTTAGGACCGCCAACTGCGCCTAAAAGAACTGAATCAGATTTTTTACAAATTTCTAAGGTTTTTGCAGGTAAACATTCACCAGTTGCATCAATAGCACAACCGCCAGCAAGAACATCTTCAAAACTAAAGGTGTGACCGAATTTTGCACCTATAGCGTTTAAAACTTTGATACCCTCTGCTGTAACTTCTGGACCAATTCCATCGCCTGCAATAACTGCTATATTATAATTTCCCATTGTATTAACCTTGCATTTTTTGACGTGTTTGCTCAACTAAACCACCAGCGTCCATGATATTTTTCATAAATTCTGGAAAAGGTTGAGCTTGATAAGTTTTATTTTTAGTGTGATTTGTGATTAATCCACTATTAAAGTCAACACTAATTTCATTGCCATTTTCAATATCATTTGCGGCTTCGTCACATTCTAAAATTGGTAAGCCAATATTAATAGAATTGCGGAAGAAAATTCTAGCAAAAGTAGTTGCAATAACACAACTAATGCCAGCACATTTAATAGCAAGTGGTGCATGCTCACGTGATGAACCACAACCAAAATTCTTAGTTGCTACAATGATATCACCTTTATTAATTTTACTATGAAAATCAGGGTCAAGGTCAATCATGCAATATTTTGCAAGCTCTTCACCAGAAGACACATTTAAATATCTAGCCGGAATGATAACGTCAGTATCAACATTATCACCGTATTTAATAACTTTACCTTTTGCGTTCATAAATTAGCCTCCAATTTTTGCAGGGTCTGCAATTTTACCTGCAATGGCAGATGCAGCAGCAACAGCTGGGCTTGCCAAATAAACTTCACTTTCAACATGCCCCATACGACCAACAAAGTTTCTGTTAGTTGTTGATACACAGCGCTCACCAGCCGCTAAAATACCCATGTGCCCACCAAGACAAGGTCCACAAGTTGGCATTGAGAAAATCGCACCTGCTTCAATAAAATCAGTAACATAGCCAAGCTTTACGCAGTCTAAATAGATTTCTTGAGTTGCAGGAATAATGATTGTGCGAACATGGTCACAAACTTGCTTACCACGTAAAATATCAGCCGCAATTTTCATATCTTCTAATCTACCATTAGTACAAGAACCAATAACTACTTGGTCGATTTTAATATCGCCAACTTCGTCAATTGTTCTTGTGTTATCTGGTAAGTGAGGGAAAGAAATTGTCGGACGAAGTGTAGTTAAATCAATAGTATACTCTTCATCATACTCAGCATCACTATCAGCTTCATAAACTTCATAAGGCTTAATTGAATGAGCATTAACATATTCAATACAAGCCTCATCAACAGGGAATATGCCATTTTTAGCTCCAGCTTCAATAGCCATATTAGCAATGGTAAAGCGGTCGTCCATATTAAGCTCTTTAATGCCCTCGCCTACAAATTCCATTGAGCGATAGAGCGCACCATCAACACCAATCATGCCGATAATGTGTAAAATCACGTCCTTACCGCTAACATGCTCTGGCTTTTTACCAACGATATTGAATTTAATAGCTGATGGAACTTTAAACCAACCTTCGCCAGTTGCCATACCAATAGCCATGTCAGTTGAGCCAATACCAGTTGAAAAAGCACCAATTGCACCATAAGTACAGGTATGGGAATCAGCACCAATAATTACTTGACCAGGTACTACAATACCTTGCTCTGGTAAAAGGGCATGTTCAATGCCAGCCTTGCCAACATCAAAGAAATTCACAACACCCATATCATTTGCAAAGATACGGCAAGCTTTGCATTGTTCAGCTGCTTTAATATCTTTATTTGGTGTGAAATGGTCAAGTACGATAACCACTTTTTCTTTATCATAAACTTGCGTTGCACCAGTTTTGTGGAACTCTGTTAATGCAACAGCAGTTGTAATGTCATTACCTAAAACTATATCAAGCTTTGCTTGAATTAACTGACCAGCAACAACGCTATCTAAGCCTGCGCCTTTAGCCAGTATTTTTTGTGTCATAGTCATGCCCATAGAAGCTCTCCTTACCCCAAATTATTTGCTTTTTTCTAACATTTTATTTACAGCACTTACAACAGCACGAAGCGAAGATTTACCAACACTTGAAGAGGTGCCTGCTGCATAATAACGATTACCATCAGTATCTTTAAGCTCAATGTAGGAAATAGCTCTTGAATCAGTTCCCATTGTTAAAGAGTGACCACGATAATCAACAATATCAATTTCAACATCTAAAAACTCAGTTAATGCCTTACAGAAAGAAGAAACAACACCGTTGCCCTCGCCTTCAATAAAGTAAACCTTTCCATTATATTCAATCTCAACATCAAGTGATAAAACATCACGATCAGCATCTAAAGTTGTTGAACTGTATTTCACTAAGCGAAGCGGTGTGCGAATATCCAAGAAGTTTTCTTTAAATACTTCATAGATTTTTTCAGCACTAATTTCACCTTGCATTTCATCAGAAACACGAGTTATTACATCGCCAACGTGCCTTTGGAAAGCTTTTGGCATTTGAAGTGAATAATTTTGCTCTAATATAAATGCAACTCCGCCCTTGCCAGACTGTGAATTAATGCGGATAATTGGAGCATAATTTCTGCCAACGTGCATTGGATCAATCGGTAAATATGGTACGTCCCAAGTTCCACCAGATTTGTGCATTGCATCTAAACCTTTGCGGATTGCATCTTGATGCGAACCAGAAAATGCTGTATAGACAAGCTCACCAGCATATGGGTGACGTGGGTGGACTTCCATTCTTGTAACATTTTCATATATTTCAACAACTTCATCAATATCACTAAAATCAAGACCAGGGTCAATTCCTTGTGAAAATAAATTTAAAGCAATTGTCATAAGATCAACATTACCTGTACGCTCACCATTACCAAATAAAGTTCCCTCAACCCTGTCAGCACCTGCTAAAATCGCAAGCTCAGAAGCTGCAACGCCAGTGCCTCTATCGTTGTGCGTATGCACTGATACTAATAAATCTTCACGGTGCTTTAAGTTACGACAACAATATTCGATTTGGTCAGCATAAACATTTGGTGTGCTCATCTCAACTGTTGATGGCAAGTTGATAATAATTTTATTTTTTGTTGCTGGCTTCCAAACATCAATTACAGCATTACAAATTTCAACTGCATAATCCATTTCAGTTCCAGTAAAACTTTCTGGAGAATACTCATATTGAAAATTAGTATTAGGATATTTAGCAGCTAATTCTACAATTAAATTAGCACCATAAACAGCAATATCAGTTATGCCCTCTTTTGACTTATTAAAAACAACATCTCTTTGAATTGTTGAAGTTGAATTGTAAAGATGCACAACTACATTTTTAGCACCCTCAATAGCCTCAAAAGTTCTTTTGATAATATGCCCACGTGACTGTGTCAAAACTTGAACAGTAACATCATCTGGAATCATGTCATTATCAATTAAGGTTCTAACAAATTCATATTCTGTATCTGATGCAGCTGGAAAGCCGATTTCAATTTCTTTAAAACCAATTTTGACAAGAAGCTCGAAAAATGCCAATTTTTCAGTTAAACCCATAGGTGTTTCAAGTGCTTGGTTACCATCTCTAAGATCAACGCTACACCAATATGGCGCTTTAGTAATTTTCTTACTAGGCCAGGTTCTGTCGTGCAATTCTACACTTTCGTAGGGTTTGTACTTTTGATAATTTTTCATTTCCCTCTCCTTCTCCTTTTATATTTTAGGTATTTTATACTTTTTATTTTTTTAATATTTTTTTCTTATTTTGCCATAAATAAAACTTCAAGTTTTACATAAAAAGAAGTCCATCAAAAAAATTAAAAAGCTTATTTATATTAATTTTCAGATAAAAAAAGACTTACTTTTCGCTAGTTCTTTATCGTAAGTCGATGAAAAAGCGCTAAAAGTAAGCTCTGGAACTTTTGCTATCTGACACACACAATAAACATTTTTTACGGCTACCCATACATTATATATGATACACCATAATATTTCGTGTAGATGTAACAAATAAAAGCAATGTGTGTCAACAAGTTTTCACTTGATTATTGAATACAAAAAAGCCCCTATGAAAAACATAAGGGCTTTTTTTAATGGCGCGCTCGGAGAGATTCGAACTCCCGGCCAGATGCTTAGAAGGCACCTGCTC